>JAGAKC010000454.1 GCA_017848155.1 Oscillospiraceae bacterium
AACGGCACATTGTTCATACAACGTGCCGTTAACTTGTCGAAAAACTGTGTCTTTGCCTGCGAAGCAGGCTCTTTTAAAAAAATTTTTCCGACGACATGTGCGTCGGAAAAATAACTTCTATCCGCACCAGTGTATAAGAAACGGCTACAGCCTTATTCCTTACGCATGCAGGGCAGATGCTTCGGCTGCGACATGGATGTCGCAAAGTCGAAGCCAAAAGGCGGCATGGACGCCGCCACAAAAGCTTCGACGAGGAAAACTTGTCCCAAAGGGACTTTTTCGACGGTTTAACGGCACATTGTTCATACAACGTGCCGTTAACTTTTTATGATTGACCTGTCTTAATCCACGGGCATCAGAATCTCCTTTTCGCCCTTTGCCGTGTTTATCAGTATCGTCTGCAGCTTTCCGTTTGCAGGCAGCTCCACCTTGCACTCTCCGCCGTTTCTGGAAAGTATCTCGGCGGTGACTATCTCGCCGTTTTCCCACACAGCGCTCACAACGAAGCCGCCCCTTGCGCAGAGTCCCTTGAAGCTACCGCTGCGCCACTCCTCGGGAAGCGCAGGCAGCAGCCTTATTGCTCCCTCGTGGCTCTGAAGCAGCATCTCTGCGATGCCTGCGGATGCGCCGAAGTTTCCGTCTATCTGGAATGGCGGATGGAAGTCCCACAGATTAACGAAGGTGCAGCTGCTGAGAAGTCCCTTAAGCAGTTTGTAGGTGCGCTCTCCGTCGCCTGTCCTTGCCCAGAGGTTTATCTTGTACGCCCTCGCCCAGCCTGTGGACTCGTCGCCGCGGTCGTTCATCGTAGCTATCGCAGCGTCCATCAGCTCGGGTCTTGAGTGGTTTATCTGCTTTCCCGGGTAAAGTCCCATAAGGTGCGATATGTGGCGGTGATTCGTCTGCACCTGCGAGCTGTCAAAGTCAGCGTCGTCCTCCTCATACCACTCCTTCAGAAGTCCCGTCCTGCCCACGTGGTATGGCTTCAGCATCGGCATAAGCTCACGCACCTTCTCGCACAGTGCGGGGTCAGCGTCCAGCACCTCAGCAGCCTTCAGGAAGTCTATAAACAGCTGCTCTATAAGGCTCTGCTCGTAGGTGTTTCCTATCGTCGCAGGTCCGTGCTCGGGACTGTACGTGGGAGAGGATACCATCCTGTCCTGCTTCTCGTCGTAAATCAGCCACTGGGTGTAGAACTTCACGCTCTCACGCATTATCGGGTATATCCTGTCCTTAAGGTAGCGTACATCTCCCGTGAACTCGTAGTGCTCCCAGATGTTCTGCATCAGCCACGCAACAGCCGCCGTCGACCAGCCCCAGTAGAAGTCCCATCCGGGCGCTGTCCAGCCGAAGGGACTGCACTGCGTATGAGCCGTCCAGCCGTTTTCGGGCTCCTCGCCCGTGGAGACGATGTTGTAGTATTCCTTTGCGGTAACTCGTCCGGGCGCACGCAGGGAATCCAGAAAATCCACCAGCGGAACGGCAGTTTCTGCCATATTGGTGTTGTATGCGCCCCAGTAGTTCATCTGCAGATTCACGTTTATGTGGTAGTCGCAGCACCACGGCGGGTCGTTCCTCTCGTTCCACACGCCCTGTAGGTTCGCAGGGAGCGAGCCGTCCCTCGACGAGGATATCAGCAGGTAGCGTCCGTACTGGAAATACAGCGCCTCCAGCCTGTTCATCGCAGCCCTCTCGCCGCGTCTGTACGCTTCTATCAGCCTGTCCGCAGGCAGGTCCTCGCCGTCGTCGTTTATGGTCAGCGCCACACGTCCGTATATTGCGGAGTAATCGGCAAGGTGCTCCCTGTAGAGCTCGTCCCAGCCGAGCCTTGAAGCCGCCTCGACGAGCGGTATGGTGATGGTCGCAGGGTCTATTCCGCTGCGGTAGTCGGGGTACTTCATCTCGTAATCCGTTGCAGCCGACACGTACAGTATCGCCTCTGTCGCATTCTTCACGGTGAGCTTTCCGTTAGCGGTCAGTATCTCGCCGTCCGTCTGGAGCATGGCACGTGCGTCAAAGCGCATGCCGTTGTCCTGTACATAGCCGCTGTAGCAGAGAAGTCCGTCCTCTGCCTTTACCGTGCAGGGCTGAGTTTTCTCCACCCACATCTGAAAGCCGAGCATGCCCTTCTGAGACGATGTGAAGCGGAAGCAGATAACCCTTGCGGGGTAGCTTGCAAAAGCCTCACGCTTGTAGGTTATGCCGCCCACGGTGAACTCGCACTCGTACAGCGACCTGTCGAGGTCAAGCGAACGTTTGTAGTATGTAGCCTGGCAGTTCGGGATATTGAAATCCATCACAAGGTCGCAAAGCAGCAGATATGTTCCGAAGTCTCCGTCGCCCGTAAGCTGCGGCAGAAGCTCCTTCACCCTTGCGTGGTCGCCGTTTTTCAGCGCATCCTGCACCTGCTTTACATACTGATATCTGTCCCTGTGATTTCCGCCGTAGTAGTTCGGACGGTTCTCGCACGGACCGCCTGCCCAGAGGGTCTTTTCGTTCACGACGATACGCTCACGGCGCATTCCGCCGAACATGCTTGCGCCCATGTAGCCGTTTCCTATCGGCAGGCTCGTCTGCTCCCAC
>JAGAKC010000007.1 GCA_017848155.1 Oscillospiraceae bacterium
AATGATGTTCATATTTCCTCCCTGAAAGGTTATTTGTTTATATGATACCACCATATCGGTGAGATGGGGTCTGCTGTCGGCAGACTGTTTTACCTCCATAACTTTTTTATAACAGGTCTTGCAAATCTGTGAAAAATGTGTTATGATATATGTAGAAATGATCTGCGGCGTTTCGCCGTGTCTGTGTTATCTGTGAAAGAGGTGAGATCGATGGGATTTGCTGTAAATAACAATTCGTTTGGCATACATTCAGGCAGCTACAGTGCACCTGATTCCCGAAAGAAGCTTGAAGACGATCTTAAAAGACTCAAGGTACAGCGTGACGATATTGAGGATAAGCGGAGCATAAATGATTCTGCCATATATGACGAGAAGGTAAAACGGCTTGAAGGCCGTATAGATATGCTTCAGAAGCGGCTTGACAGGCTCAAGGCTGACGAGAAGCAGGATGACGGTCATTGTGAGACCTGCGAGAACCGTAAGTATCAGGACGGCTCTGACGACCCCGGAGTATCCTTCAAAACGGCTGGTAAGATAGACCCTGCAAATGCCGAAGCGGTGGTGCGTGGGCACGAGTACGAGCATGTGAACCGCAACCGTGCAAAGGCTGCACGTGAGGACAGGGAGATCGTATATCAGAGCGTTGTGATAAAGCACGGCATATGCTCCGAGTGTGGCGACTCCTATGTTGCGGGGGGCGAGACCACTACTGTGACAAGAGCGGCAAGGGACGAGCGGTTTGAAGTGGGAATGAAGGACAGCGAAAACGGAAAGCTGCTCAATATCATGGTCTGATGAATAATTGCAATATCAGCCTGACACATGTCGGGCTGATTTTTTGCTGTCCGAAATGAGATATCATCTATTTTAGTATACTGTCATGATCTTTTTTTGTCAATTAGTTTTTGAAGAAAACCATTCGATCTCCTGTTATATTCAGGATCAGGAAAATATAATGCGGCAGGTTAAACGACCTGCCGCAGCTCAGTGTCACACAGCTTTTTTATCATCCACAATGCACTGCATCCTGCTTACAGAGCCTTCATATGCGTTCAGCATCTCGGTGCAGTCAAACCCCGTCAGAAATGCTTCCAGCTGCTTAAGCTCGTCAGATATCGCCCTGCGCCTGATACGATGCTCGCGCAGCGACCTGTACACCTTGTAGCCCTCTGCTGCGTTGCGGATATCGTTCTCGATGGTGCTCATTATCTCGTCAATGGCATTGTCTATCTCTGCGATATCCAGCTTCAGATTTATGATATACTGCCCGATATTCCCGAAAAAGGACATCTGCTGCCTTGCCATTTCAAGCCAGTTAGTCTGAGCACCGTCGTAGATCGTATCACGACGTACTGCCGAAGGCTCTGCTTCCGCTTTGTCATCGCTGACATCAAGTCCGACGCTTGCGGAGATGGCCTTGTCAAGACGTGCTATCACATCTCCGTCAACGCTTCCGAGATATTTTGTAAGCCTCGATTTGTCGATGGTCTTTATCTGTTCAAGGCAGATAGTGCTTTTGTATTTAAGGATAAAAATGATTTATTTTCCGTAAAAAGTTTATTTGTAGGAAAGAGTTTCTATGAAAAAAAT
>JAGAKC010000455.1 GCA_017848155.1 Oscillospiraceae bacterium
CCCTTGAGGTAAGCGTTGATGAAGCCGTCGATCTCGCCGTCCATTACGGCATTGATATTGCCGCTCTCAAAGTTGCTCCTGTGATCCTTTGCAAGGGTGTAGGGCATGAAAACGTAGGAGCGTATCTGGCTGCCCCACTCTATCTTCAGCTGCTCGCCCTTGATGTCGGATATCTTGTCAAGGTGCTCACGCTCCTTGATCTCGATGAGCTTTGCCATAAGCATCTTCATACAGAACTCACGGTTCTGCACCTGGCTCCTCTGTGTCTGGCAGGAAACCACGATGCCTGTAGGCTTGTGTATAAGTCGTACGGCGGACGAGGTCTTGTTGACCTTCTGACCGCCTGCGCCGCTGGCACGGTATACCTCCATCTCGATGTCATCGGGACGGATGTCAACGGACACGTCCTTTTCTATCTCGGGCATTACCTCAACCGACGCAAAGCTGGTCTGACGTCTGCCTGCGGAATCGAACGGCGATACTCGTACAAGTCTGTGTACGCCGTGCTCGCTCTTCAGAAAGCCGTATGCGTTGTAGCCCTGGATGTGGATGGATGCGCTCTTGATGCCTGCCTCGTCGCCGTCCAGTATATCAAGTATCTCGGTCTTGAAGCCGTGGCGGTCCGCCCACTTGTTGTACATTCTGATAAGCATGGACACCCAGTCCTGTGCCTCTGTGCCGCCTGCGCCTGCGTGGAAGGAGATGATGGCATTGCTGCTGTCATACTCGCCTGTAAGCAGCGTTGCGAGCTTCTGCTCCTCCAGCTGGGTCTTTACGGACTCTGCAAGCTCGTTCACCTCGTCCACCATGCTGTCGTCCTCGGATTCCTCCGCAAGCTCTATCATGGTGAGCACGTCCTCATGGTTAGTCTTAAGTCTTTCGTAGCCCTCAATGGTAGCCTTGTACTGACCTATCTGCTGCTGGACAGCCTGTGCGCTCTCGGGGTCGTTCCAGAATTCAGGCTCTGTGGACTTCATCTCAAGCTCGTCCAGCTTTATCTTTATGCCCTCAAGGTTCAGTGCACCCTTGAGCTCCTCGATATCGGCGGTAAGCGCCTCCATTGCAAGTCTTGTTTCATCGTACTGAATCATAGTATCTCCTGTTTCAACGGGCGCTCCGCCGCAAAAGTGCGTAAGCTCCCATATTATTTTATAATATCTCTTACATTATATCACAAAAGCTTTCTTTTTGCAATAGCTATTACAGTTATTTTTGAAAAGCAGAAAAGTACTCCCACGCAGCGCAGGAGTACACTGAAATTCAATTTTAAACAGCCACCGTGTCCTCGGAAACTATCCTGTTTCTGCCCGAGGTCTTGCCCTTATACAGCAGCTCGTCAGCACGGCTTACGGCAGCCTCAAAGTCCTCTTTGCCGCCATTTTCCGCAATACCGAACGTCATGGTGACGGGTATCTGCGTGCCGTCCGACACGAACTCCGAAGCACGTATTCTGTCAAGCAGCGCCGAAATGATATCCTGTGCCTTTTTAAGCTCTGTCCTCGGCAGGATAAGCAGAAATTCCTCTCCGCCCCAGCGTGAAGCAAAGCCGTTGTTATCCTTTGTGCAGCCACGCAGCAGCGCTGATATCTCCTTTAAGATATAGTCACCTGCCGCATGACCGTAGGTGTCGTTTATCTTCTTGAAAAAGTCGATATCTCCCATCACGACGGTGTAGCCGATGCCCTTTTTGGAAAGTCCGTCGATAAGGCTGCGGCAGCCACGGCGGTTATACAGCGAGGTAAGAGGGTCACGCTCCACCATGTCACGGAGATTCTGCCTTACCTTTACGGCGGATGCGCTTATCTGACCTATCTCGTCCTTTCGCTTAAGGGTCTTTGCAGGTACGTCCACATTGAAATCGCCGTCTGCGAGCCTGCCGAGATAATCACGTATATTCACAAGGTCGGTGACGATGCGCCTTGTGCCCACCATACATGCCGCAAGCGAAACGATAAGAGTTCCCAGGGCAAGTCCGATAAAGCGCCATGCCGCAGCCGCAGCGTTTGCCTCCGCACTGTCGAGCGGTCTGCCCGCAAATATCATTCCCACAACGTTTTCCCCTGCCCTTATAGGAAGATAGCAGCCGAGATAGTATCTGTCGTTTACAAGAACACGGTGGCTGTCATACACTCTGCCCGATTCCAGCACAGCCTCACACACCTCCGCCGCAGCCTTTGTGCCCACGGCAAGGCTTCCGTCGGTATTGCGCACGCTGGTCAGCACACGTGTATCTCCGTAAAACAGCGTGAAATCCACGTCCTCTGAACAGCCTATGTCCGAAGTAAGCAGGCTGAACTCATTTTCATCTATGACCACATCGCCTGCCCTGCATACTGCGCCGTCATAGGTCAGCACTCCGTCATACTTTGCAAGATAGGTGTTGCCGAATGACCTTGCCGCCATGCTGACCTCGGTATGTATGCCGTTTTCGGTGGCCCTGTATATCATCCTTGAGCCTGCGGTGATTATCACCGCACCGATAACAAGTCCAGTCAGGATTATCATGAACATTATCCTGTTTACAATGCTGCGATGCGCCCTCATGCTCTTCACTCCCCGTCCGCTGTCAGAAACAGCGGTCTTTTATGTTTATTATTATATTATTGTACCATTTTTTTTGCATTTTTTCAAGCAGAAAAAATGTCTGTACATGTTTTCATACGATTCACCAAATCCTGCTGCGACTTTTTGACATAGTTCACAGTATCTTCCTTTCCCTTTCGGAAATAAGCGCTGATATTGCTTCACACCTGTGAGTTATCTCATCATCAGAATCAGTGGGGTGCATGCCGCATATCTCGGTAAGTATGCGCCGCTCAAGCTCCCTTAAAGACGAGTCCGCACACGGCTCGCAGAAGCGTGCCTTTTCATAAAGCAGCTGGGTCGCTATGCCGCAGCTCCTTTCGGCAGTCGCACGGCTTATGGTATCGGTCATTTCCGTCAGCTGTGAGATGAAGCGTGTGCCGTCAGGGTCGCTGTACGCTGTGTCCATGCGTGATATGAGCCCTGCAAGTGCCGCAGCCATCACCACAGCCGAGCACACCACTATCAGTGCAAGGCTGTCTGTTATCAGCGACAGCGCCTCCACCGCAGCTGCAAGCGAGATGTACACAACTCCCACATAGCTTAGCGGCAGCCTGTACAGCATGCTGCGCCTTTCGCCCCGCAGAAAATACAGCGGCTGGAGCAGCACACACGCTCCGCCGAAGCACAGCGCAGCTGTCTGCGCATCGGTAAGCGGTGCAGAAAACACCGCAGCCGCAATGGTCACTGCCAGCAGGACCAGCGCCGCCGCTATATGCGCCTTATGGAGCTTATCGAGCTTATCGAGCTTATCCATCATAGCTTTTTCTCCGCAAATCTGAAATATCTGACTGGTCTTGCGGAAAGCCTGCCATACCAGTCACAGAGGGCGGTGTAGTTTATGCTGACCCTGTCGCAGCCACTGTCACGAAGCCACTCTGAAGCCTGCGCCACCGTATGGAGTCCCAGACCCCTGCATCGGAATTTCGGCACAGTGCCGACGCAGCCGACGCTTCCCACCGCCGCAGCTCCGTCGCACAGCAGGCTGTCTATCCTCTCGTCAACTATGCAGAAGGACGCTATCTCCCCCGACACGAATGCACAGCAGAAAAGTCCGCCCTGTGTGAAATACTGCACCCAGTCCTGCTCCACCGCAACCACCGCACGATGAAGCTCCCCGATATCACCGCTGAAAAAGCCGAAGCTGACATCATCGGGAAAAGATACAGACGGCACGGAAAAACCGTCAAGCTCCAGCACCATGTCCGCATAGGAATGCTCGCCGACCTCATAACCGCAGCGCCCCCAAAACTCCGAGGAGCTTTCCTCTGCGCCGAAGATAAGTCCGCCGCCCACAGCTACCCTGTCAAAGCGTTTTTCCTTTATGCGGCTCTCGCACAGGGAAAGCAGCGCCCTGCCCTCGCCGCTGCGCTGAAACTGCGGCAGCACGCAGATAAGCTCTATCTTATTATCACGCACCGCTGCAAAGCCGTGCTCTGTGCGCACTATATCGCAGCTGTCGGCACGAAGCAGCCTTGAAAATACCTCCTCGCAGGTATCGTAATGCTCAAAGCAGCTTCTGAAAATCTCATAATATGTCATTGAAAACCTCACCTCTGACCTCATCAATAAAAGTATAACATCACCCTGCTTCTTTTGTCAATAAGCCTTGCAAAATTGACCGCTTTATGGTAAAATTAACGCATATCACATCAAAGGAGATGTCATAATGAGGCTTTCCGTTTTTTACGAGCATATTTTTGAAGCCGCACAGCAGCGCAATATTTCTGTCAAAGAAGTGCTGCGGCATGCGAAAGCCTGCGGTATAAGCTACCTTGAATGCGACCTGTGGAGGCTGAGCGACCGTGCGCCTGTAAAAGAGCTGTTTGACAGCTGCGGCATGGGCGTAAGCTCCATATACTCGCACTTCGATCTTATAAACGACAGTGCGGAAGGCTGTGCGGAAAAATACTCGGTGCTGCTGGATACGGCTGAATATTTCGGTGCGGAGAAGGTGCTGTGCATTCCAGGCTTTTTCGACCCCGAAAGGGACAGAAAAGCTCAGCTGGACAGGGTCGCACAGCGGCTTTCGGAGATGTGCGACGCCGCTTCACAGCGAGGTATCACTGTTACGCTGGAGGATTTCGACGACATCTCCTCGCCCTGCTGCAGGATGGCTGACCTGCGGTATCTTATGGACAGAGTGCCGCCGCTGCGCTACACCTTTGATACGGGAAACTTCCGCTACTGTCTTGAAAGCGCACAGGAGGCGCTCACACTGCTGCGTGACAGGGTGGCGCACGTGCACTGCAAGGACAGGAGCTACGACAAAGCCAATGCCGACCCCTCGGACAGCAACGGAAAGGCTGACCTTTCGGGGGCAGTGATGTACCCTGCGCCCGTCTGCGGCGGCGTCATTGGCATTGCGGAGCTTGTCACGCAGCTGATACGAAGCGGCTATGACGGCTTTTTTGCGATAGAGCATTTCGGTGCAGCCGACCAGTGGGAATATATGAGGATATCAGCTGAAAGGCTGCTGGGATTACGGGAGGTATGACATGATAAGAGTAACAGTGTGGAACGAATTTCTTCACGAGATAAACCAGCCCGAGGTGGCTGCCATCTACCCTGACGGAATACACGGCTGTATTGCGGACTTCCTCGGCAAGGAGGAGGACATCACCGTGCGCACCGCAACTCTCTCCCAGCCGCAGAATGGTCTTTCGGAGGAGGTGCTCTGCGATACGGATGTGCTGGTCTGGTGGGGGCACATGGCTCACGACAGGGTTGAGGACGCAACGGTCGAAAGAGTGCATCGCCATGTACTGGGCGGAATGGGATTCGTGGGACTTCACTCCGCACATCACAGCAAGGTCATGAAGGCGCTGCTGGGAACTACGCTGAATCTCAGATGGCGGCATGACGACAGGGAGCGCCTTTGGTGCATCGCACCGGCTCACCCGATCGCAGACGGCGTGCCGCAGCAGCACGAGCTTCCCATCGAGGAGATGTACGGCGAGCCGTTCGACATCCCCGAGCCGTCCGAAACGATATTTCTCGGCTGGTTTTCGGGCGGAGAGGTGTTCAGGAGCGGTGTTACCTACACCCGTGGCAAGGGACGGATATTCTACTTTCAGCCCGGACACGAGCAATACCCTATCTACCACGACCCTGTCATCCGCCGTATAATCACGAACGGCGTAAGGTGGGCGTACCTGCCCTGCCGCACAAGGGAGCCTATCCCGATCGAAAACCCCGAGCCGCTTGAAAAATAAAGCCACAAATGTTCAGCAACAGATAACGACAAGAAAAGAGTGATAAAAATGTTCTGCAAAAAATGCGGAAAGATAATAGATAACGACAGTGAGTTCTGTAAATTCTGCGGAGCTGTGGTCGGCGAAGCTCACGGATCTGCAAAGCAGCTCACATGCAGCTGCTGCAAAAAACCGATAAAGTCAGAATGGGAAAAGTGTCCAAGCTGCCACACCGCAAATCCCCATTACAAACCAGACGTCCATGTTAAAGAAGCAGCTGCTCCGAAAACAGAAACCGAAAAAAAGCCTGTAGAACCTGTTAAGAAGAAAAAGCATACGTTCTTAAAAGTGATCGCTGTAATACTCGTATTTATTGTGCTGACCTATATTTTATGGGAATTAAGAAATGCTGAACGAAGAAGCATGCAGGAAGAGATATGGAAAGATGAAAACGGACACTGGGTATGGGAGACCGCTAACCATCTTTATATCGAGCATGAATACAAAGATCTGTTCACACAGGAACAGCCTGACAGTGCCTTTTTCAAGGTCAGAAAGGTATAATATACATCGGAATCATCGTCTGATAACGATCAAAAAAGTTTTGCCCGTGAGTATCAGCTCACGGGCATCTTTTTGTCATGTGGCATGCGCCTTTGCTTCCTCGGTCTCGGTAACGACCACTATGTCGTCCGCAGCTATCTCGGTAGCGCCTGACGGGATAACGCTCTCGTCGCCACGCTTTATCATAACGATAAGCAGGCGCTCGGGCAGCTTAAGCTCACGGATAGTGCAGCCGCACCATCTGTGCTTCTTCGAGATATGTATCTCACGCAGCTTGAACGAGCGGTCGTTCTCATACGGC
>JAGAKC010000456.1 GCA_017848155.1 Oscillospiraceae bacterium
GATTACATTACCTATGCTCATTTCAGTACTATCCTTCCATGATGTTGCATGAATGTTATAATTGTTATATCTTTCAGCGCTTTAGCGCAGAAACAGCCGTATACTATATAAGTATACCATAATACCTATTAAATGTCAACATCCCGTCAGGAATCGTTTTCCTCGTCACGGTGAAGTCTTGCAACGACCTCTGCGGTGATGGCGGAAAGCTCCTCGTAGCGCCCTTTCATGTTCTCAAGACTTCTTTCCGACTTTACGGTGTGGAAGATACCCTGAATTATAAAGGACAATATAAGGTCGTTTCTCCAGTTCTGGTATTGCGGATAGTTCGCAAAGATCATTCCTTTGATGCGCTGCTCTATCTTGTCTGCCAGCAGTGCACGGCGGCTGCTGGAGAATACGCAGTCCAGCTGCTCCCTGTGCGCAACGAACGCTCCGAATATCCTTATCGAATAATCCTGCGGATCGTCGAAGAACTTGTCCGCCACCTCTATGTCCGTGAGTATCTCGTCGATAAGGCTGTCCTCTATCTCGTCGGACAGTGCGTAGATATCGCTGTAGTGCAGGTAGAAGGTCGCCTTGTTGATATTTGCGAGCTTTGTAAGCTCCGTTACGGTTATCTTTTCGATCGGCTTCTTTTCACGCAGTTCAAGGAACGCTTCTCTGATCGCCGCCTTTGTTCTCTGTATCCTGAGATCCATTTTTACCTCCTGAAAATATACAATTTTTTGTCTGCTGTCGCATAATTGACAGCTGATGAAGATTGATGGTTGATAAATATGCATATAGCAACTATAATATATTATAGTCTATTAATAGACATATGTCAATGTTTTTTTGAGGTAAAAATGAAATTAGATGAATTTTATTCGGGAAACAGCTTTGACAGCTACACCTGGCTGGGCGCTCACAGCGATGGGAACGGCACTATGTTCAGGGTATTTGCGCCTAATGCTGCGGCTGTTTCGGTGATAGGCAGCTTCAACGGCTGGAACGAAAGTCCCATGAGCAGGATAGGCGACGGCAGCTTCTGGGGACTCTACATAAGCGGCGCAAGGGCAGGCGACCTTTACAAATACCGTGTGCACAGCGAGGACGGCTTCACGGATCGTGCCGACCCCTACGCTTTCGGCGCACAGCTAAGACCCGATACTGCGTCGGTGATACGTGATACGGGATATATATTCAGCGATCTTGAATGGATGCAGAGGCGTGGCACATGGCACGGCGATGCGCTTAATATCTACGAGGTGCATCTCGGCTCGTGGCGCACCCGTCCCGACCGTGAGAACGGCTGGTACACATATGAGGAGATAGCGCCGAAGCTGGTGGCTTACTGCAAGGCGAACGGCTTCAACTGCATAGAGATAATGCCGCTTTCGGAGTACCCCTGCGACGAATCCTGGGGGTATCAGGCGACAGGCTTTTTTGCGCCTACCGCACGCTACGGCGAGGCGAGGGGGCTGAAAAAGCTGGTGGACGTCTGCCATAAGAGCAATATCGCTGTGCTGATGGACTTTATCCCGGTGCATTTTGCGGTGGACGGCTATGCGCTGGCGAAGTACGACGGCATGCCGCTTTACGAATCGGAGTACGACAACATCGCCTACAGCGAGTGGGGCAGCTGCAATTTCGATTTCAGCAAGGGCACCGTGTGCAGCTTCCTGAAATCCGCAGCCAACTACTGGCTGACCGAGTACCACTTTGACGGTCTGCGCATGGATGCGATAAGCCGTGTCATCTACTGGCAGGGCGACCCGCAGCGTGGCGAGAACGTGAACGGAACAGCATTTTTAAAGAGCCTCAACAGGGGGCTTAAGTGGATACATCCCTCTGCGATACTCTGTGCGGAGGACTCCACCGACTTCCCGAATGTAACGAAGCCGCTGGACGAGGGCGGACTCGGGTTTGACTACAAGTGGGACATGGGGTGGATGAACGATACTCTGGACTTCTTCCGAAAGACCCCGTCCGAGCGTGTGGACAACTATCACAAGCTGACCTTTTCGATGCTGTATAACTACAGCGAGCGGTTCATACTGCCGCTGTCCCATGACGAGAACGTGCACGGAAAGGCGACTGTGCTGCAAAAGATGCACGGCGTCTATGAGGACAAGTTTCCGCAGGCACGTGCGATGTACATGTACATGTACGCTCACCCCGGAAAGAAGCTGCTTTTCATGGGCAGCGAATTCGGGCAGCTGCGTGAGTGGGACGAGAAGCGGGCGCAGGACTGGGACATCCTCACCTATCCCGTGCATGACGCATTTGCGCTGTTCATGAAGAAGCTGTGCAGGCTGTATCTGCGGCGACCGTCGCTGTCACGCTGGGACGACACTCCCGACGGCTTCCGCTGGCTGGATTGCAGCAGCAACGGTCTTTGTGCGTATGCATTCGTAAGGAGCTGCGACGGTGAGAAGCCTGTTGCGGCGGTGTTCAATTTCTCGGACAGGCTGCACCGTGGCTACACCCTTGACATCGGCAAGGGAAAGCGGCTCGTGTCGCTGCTGGACAGCACTGCGGACGAATTCGGCGGAGCTTTTCCGCACTATCCTAAGAGCGCAAAGGCTGACACAAACGGCAGGGTACATTTCGACCTGCCGCCGTATTCCGCAGCGTATTTTGAGGTAGCTGACGCAAAGAAATAAAACTGAAACAATACAGGTCAGACCGTCGAAAAAGTCCCGTTGGGACTTTTCCGCCGAAGCATCCGCCCTGCATGCACTCATTGACGGCTATGCCGTCAATTCGCACACTGGTGCGGATAGAAGTTATTTTTCCGATGCACATGTCGTCGGAAAAATTTATTAAAAAAGCCTGCTTCGCAGGCGAAAATATATATGGGCGACCTGAGGTCGCCCGTTTCGTTTATTCAGATATACTTATCCTTGATAATGATTATCGGTATCGGCGGACAGTTCTGTCGGTTGACGAACGGCATCTCGATGACCGTGTACAGCCTGCTGTCAAGGGTGGGCAGGTACTCGAGCAGCGCATCACGCTCCTCGAAGCCCGTTTCCCTGCCGTAGTAGATTATCAGCGACATCATGCCGCCGTTTTTCAGCAGCTTAAGTCCCTTTTCTATCGCCTGTATGCTGGTGTCCTTCTTCGTGAAGATGTTGTGGTCGCCCTTTGGCAGCCACCCGAAATTGAACGTGATGAACGATACCGTGCCCTCCTCAAAAAGGCTGTCCATCTCGCTGTGGCTCTGGAGCCGCACGTCCGCACGGTGAGCCATTCCGTGCTGCTTAAGAAGCTCCGTGGTGCTGTCCACTGCGTCCTGCTGTATGTCGAAGGCGGTAACATGCCCCGTATCTCCCACAAGGCGGCAGAGATGCAGCGTGTCGTTTCCACGCCCTGCCGTTGCGTCGATGCAGATGTCGCCCTCTCCGACGCTCTCATCGATTATCCTGTTTATGATGTTCAGCGCACTGAATGAGTTCATTCCTCTCATGATGTACCTCATCTGACCTGTCCCGAAAGGGACTTTTTTTATATCGGTCTGCCGTTTCTGTCAAACTGTCTGCGCAGTGTGCGCTCTGTCATGCCGAGCGCCGTAAACAGCACCGCCATCTGTACAAGCACCGCCGCTACCGTCATGATGACGGCTGTGCTCTCGCTGATACTCACCGCCACAGCGATCACGACCGCTGCGACAGACATCAGCAGCAGCGGCAGATGCGACAGCACCAGCAGCCGTCCGCAAAGCAGCTGCGCCGCTGCCCATGCCTCGGGGGAGCTTTCCGACCTTTCGGTCTTATAGCCGTACCCTTTGTATGCAGGCGGCTTTCTCCATACGACTGCGCCCGCAATAAGCATCACGAGCGGCAGCACGGGAATAAAAAATACACAGGTGATATCCTCGTACATAGTCTTACCTCGCTAATGTCATTCCGATAAGCGCCGCTGCTGCGTATGCCGCACCCCACAGCAGCGCCTTAATCCTCATCATCCTTTTTACCGTGCTTTCTGCGGTATTTCACGCACTCCGTAAGCAGGTACTCTATCTGACCGTTGACCGAGCGGAAGTCGTCCTCCGCCCAGCGCATAAGCTCGTTGTACAGCTTCTCCGACAGGCGCAGCGGCACCTGCTTTTTCGTGCTTTTTTCCTTTTCGTCAGCCATCATGCCGCCCCCTTTCCGTTTTCTGCAAGGCTTATCAGTAGATGCTGCCGCTGTTTACTATCGGCTGAGCGTCCTTGTTGCCGCACAGCACCACAAGCAGATTGGACACCATCTGAGCCTTGCGCTCCTCGTCCAGCTCGCACACGTTGCTTTCGGACAGCTTATTAAGCGCCATCTCCACCATGCCGACCGCACCGTCGACTATCTTCTGTCTTGCCTCGATTATAGCGGTAGCCTGCTGACGCTGGAGCATCGCAGCTGCTATCTCGGGTGAGTATGCAAGGTGAGTTATCCTTGCTTCGATTATCTCAAGACCTGCTATCTCAACACGCTTCTGCAGCTCCTGACGAAGCAGCTCGCACACCTCCTGCGATGAGCCGCGCAGCGTCTTTTCGTCGCTGTCCGTGCTGTCATAGGGGTAGCAGCGCACCACGTCACGCAGCGTGGAGTCCGCCTGTATCGACAGGAAGGTCTTGTAGTTATCCACATTGAAAACAGCCTTTGCGGTGTTAGCGATCTTCCAGATAACAACAATGCTTACCTCAACGGGATTGCCGTCCTTGTCGTTTATCTTCTGCTTTTTGTTGTTGAGAGTCATAGCCTTGAGTGAAAGTTTTTTTGAAACGGA
>JAGAKC010000457.1 GCA_017848155.1 Oscillospiraceae bacterium
CTCGGAAAGGCAGGACTTTCCATGCTGGAGGAGCTTGACTTCGACCTCGACATGACCGAGGAGGAGCTGAGAAAGGCTGCTGCCGATGTGCAGTAACGATGAAGCAAAAAAGCTCGCCGAGATGCTGGACCGGCTTTGTGCGGACGGCTCGGCTCACATAAACGTTTCCGCCCTCGGCGGAGGCGATGACATCACGGAAAAGACAATGAACAGTACAGAATGCTGTACAGGCAACATGGCTTGCAGTGTCCCGACGCTTCACAGGGGCATTGACGATGATGAGGAGGATAAGTAATATGGATAACAACAAGCTTCAGGTGGATAATCTGGTATCGCTGCTGGACGGCTATGCGATGAAGGGCGGACATCACCTTAATGTAAATGTATTCACAAGGGAAACGCTGCTGGATGCGCAGGCTCACCCCGAAAAGTACCCTCAGCTGACTATCAGGGTATCGGGCTACGCAGTGAACTTTATCAAGCTCACAAAGGAGCAGCAGGACGACGTTATTGCAAGAACGTTCCACACAAAGATATAATAATGAACAGGGTAGCGATCGCTGCCCTGTTTCAGTTGAGGTGAAAGATGAAAGGAAGAGTTCATTCGACAGAGAGCTTCGGCACTGTAGACGGGCCTGGAATAAGGTTCGTGGCTTTTCTTCAAGGCTGTCCCATGCGGTGTAAGTACTGCCACAATCCCGATACATGGGAGCCGTGCGGCGGCACTGAGATGACCGTTGAGGAGCTGCTTTCGGAGTACGAAAGGTGCAGGGAATTCTACAAGGACGGCGGAATAACTGTTACGGGCGGCGAGCCTCTGATGCAGACGGAGTTCGTGACCGAGCTTTTTGAAGCTGCAAAGGCACGGGGCATACACACATGTCTGGATACATCAGGTGTGGTGTTTGATCCTGATGATACGGAGCGTTTTGAAAGGCTTGCCGCATGCACTGACCTTGTGCTGCTGGATATAAAGCATATCGACAGCGTACTTCACAGGGAGCTTACAGGGCATGATAACAGCAGGATACTGGAATTTGCGAGGTTTCTCGACCGCAACGCTGTCCCTATGTGGATAAGGCATGTTGTAGTGCCCGACATCACCACTGACGAGCGGTATCTTTACAGGCTGGGTCGCTTCATAGGAGAGCTTAAGAGCGTAAAGGCGCTGGATGTGCTGCCGTATCATGTTATGGGAGCCGCAAAGTACAAGGCGCTGGGCATACCCTATCCGCTTGAGGGAGTACCTGCCGCAGAAAAAGAGGTCGCAGAGCGTGCGAAGAAATTCATCCTGCAGGGTATTAAGGATCAAAGGACAGGGAAATGAACAGTCTGTTAAAAAATACTTGCAATTCGGCGGTATTTGTGCTATAATGAAATCGGCTTGCTTCAATTGCTACGCAATTGCGCCGATTTCATTGAACGGCGGGGAGGTTGGCTTCGCCAACAACGGCTTGCGCCGTTTCCAAACGCTTTGCGTTTGCTCTCCTGGTTTAGATAAATGTGGCTCTTTTCAATAGCCTGCGGCTGTTGTGCCAGATTTATTGAACGGCTATGTGTATCGGTCGGCTGAAGGTCACACAATACACTTACGATGTCAATTAAGCAAAATTATCCTGATATGAAAGGAAATCATATATGTCTAACAAAAACGACGGAAAAAATCAGAGACCGTTTGAGATACCGCGCCCCGAGTTTCCGAAGCGCGCTGTCGTAACAGGCGGTATGCCCTACGGAAATAAGGAGCTGCATTTCGGTCATGTCGGCGGAATGCTGGTGTTTGCCGACACCTATGCACGTTTCCTGCGTGACCGTATCGGCAAGGACAACGTTATCTTTGTCAGCGGTACAGACTGCTACGGCTCGCCTATCGCTGAGGGCTGGCGTCAGAAGGTTGAAAAGGGAGAGTTTGAAGGCTCCCTTGTGGATTTCGTTACAAGAAATCACAACAAGCAGAAGGACACGCTGAAAGCATACGGCATCTCGCCTAACCTTTTTGCGGCGTCAGGTCTGGGTCGCTCCAAGGAGATACATGCGGAGTACACCGACCGTTTTCTCACGTCCCTTTATGCAAAGGGTCAGCTGAACAAGATATCCACTATGCAGTTCTTTGACGAGAAGGCAGGTGTATTCCTCAATGGCAGACAGGTAGTCGGCAAGTGTCCTGTGGAGGGCTGCACTTCTGAAAAGGGATATGCGGACGAGTGCGACCTCGGTCACCAGTACATGCCCGAGAATCTGCTGAATCCCGTCAGCACTCTGACAGGCGAGAAG
>JAGAKC010000458.1 GCA_017848155.1 Oscillospiraceae bacterium
GGGGCATCATAACTGTTGCGAGAAGTGCGTCCATACCCTCAAGCGCCTTAGCCTTGACGGGGATACCGATAACGGGAAGAGTTGTGTTTCCTGCTACCGCACCTGCAAGGTGAGCCGCCATACCTGCCGCAGCGATGATAACGCCGAAGCCGTTCGCTCTTGCCGTGGAGGCAAACGCAGCCACCTCTCTGGGAGAGCGGTGAGCGGACAGCACGTGGAGCTCAAACGGAACACCGAACTCCTTAAGCACCTCCGCAGCCTTTCTTACAACGGGAAGATCGCTGTCGCTGCCCATGATGACAGCAACCTTTTTTATCTCTGACATGATAACATTCCTTTCTTTCGCCCGAAAATAAAATTAGCTGTATCGGATAAAATACAGCTAAAAAGATACAACTAGGCTATAAATGCACTTATTCTGTAAAAGCATGAATGATATGCGGTTGTAACGAAGAAGCCGTGCAACGAAGCCATTGTACCATTCTCCTTTTACAGATAATTCCGACAGCAGAGCCGTCTAAGCAACTATTATTATAATACTATAAAAACCACCGAATTGCAAGGGGTTTTTCAAATTTTCAACGTTTTTTATCAAATACCGTCAGATTTGATGTGAAAATCCGTCATATTACCATGAAATCAACAAAATATGGTGTATGACATGACGTTATATCACAGAATACGGGAATCGTTAATAACAAGTCCGAACGACACATCAAGGCTGTCCGCAGCGCTGCGGCAGAGCTTCATACGGTCGAGGAATATCTCGAAATAGTCCATCACGGGGCATATCTTAAGGTCTATCTGAAGCTCCAGGATAAGCTCCTTCCTGTCAGCCGAAAAGTACAGCGAGGAGCTTTCAACGGCGTAATTCACACGGTCGTGGATATCTCTTGCGAGATTCTCATCGCTCGGCACGAACGGACCATCCTTTGAGCGGACTCTGGTGCGCCTTACATCTGACTTGTCGGCGATTATCAGCGCCGCTGCGATAGGTGTGACAGGACTCGCGGTGTGCTCGTCGTGATTACCGATGGCGGACACGATGAGCGCTATCTCCTCTGCGGGCATGCCGAGATTATCCAGCAGACGAAAAGCCATTACAGCGCCGCTCTGCGCATGATCAACACGGTTCACGACATTTCCGATATCGTGCATGTAGGCCGCTATCTGTGCAAGCTCGCAGGTACGCTCGTCATAGCCAAGACCGTTAAGTATCGTGTACGCAGTATCCGCAGCTCTCTCCACATGTGCGTTTGAATGCTCGGTGTAGCCTATGGAGCTTAGCGCAGCGTCGGCATAGTTGATATATGTCTGGATATCCTTGTTCTTTCTTATGTAGTGATAGGTAATGTTGCTCATAGAGTACCTCTGTCTTTCAAAATAAGTATCATAATGATTGTACCACATTTTTGCAGATATTGCAAGCAGTGTACAGGCATATGGTGTTTTTGCATAATTTCCGCACGCTTTGACAGCTGCTGTTTTAGGATTCTGCCGTTGACAAAAGGCAGGTATTATGTTAATATATAAAAGTATGGCAAAAGGGTGACCTGTTGCCCTTGCGCTTTATCATGATACTGTAATAACACGGTATCTGAGCACTTAAAAGATA
>JAGAKC010000459.1 GCA_017848155.1 Oscillospiraceae bacterium
GACCATGCCCTATCCTGGATTTCCCACGGATATACAGGCGCCGATAATGTCGGTGTGCACCCTGTGCGAGGGTACGACGGTGTTCGTGGAAACGATATTCGACAACCGCTACCGCCATGTGTCGGAGCTTATACGGCTGGGTGCGCAGATAAAGGCGGAGGGCAGAGTTGCCGTGGTGCAGGGCGTGCAGCGTCTTTCGGGAGCAAAGCTGTGTGCGGCGGAGCTTCGCGGAGGAGCTGCGCTGATAACCGCTGCGCTTGCCGCAGAGGGCACATCGGAGATAAGCGGTCTTTGCTACATCGACCGTGGCTATGAATGTATTGAAAAGAACCTGCGTCAGGCAGGTGCAGATATAAAAAGGATCTGACCCTAAAGGAAAGGGGATTGGGATGAAGAAAAGCAAGAAGAAGTCGGGAAAGCCTGCAAAGCGTCAGGCAAGGCCGCAGCAGCCAAAGCAGCCAAAGCAGCCACAGCAGCCGAAGCAGCCGCAGAAGCCTGCTGTGAGTGCGGCAAAAAAGCCGAAGCAGAAGCCGCTCCCGAAGAAAAAGAATAAGCAGACGCCCGAGGCTGTTATGCACAAGCAGGCGGCAAGGAAGCCTGAAAAGGCCGTACAGCAGCCTGCCGTGCCTGTTTCGGGCGAGCAGAAAAAAGCCTACAACAAGGCTGTGAAGAGCCGTGCGAAAAAGGCTAAGAAGCATGGAAGCAGGGGCGGAAACTACTCCCTTTACTACCTGTTTGCGGCGATAGTTGCCATCGTCGTTTTCGTTATCCTTGCAAAGACGGTGCTTTTCAACTGCGCAAGTATCGAGGTAGAGGGCAACACACGCTACATCACCGAGGAGATAGTGCAGCTGTCAGGCATACAGACAGGCACCAGCCTTCTCGATATCGACACGGACGCAGCCTCAAAGCGCATCGTTTCCGCACTTGCATACGTGGACGTCGCAGAGGTGAAGAAGTCCTTCCCCACAAAGATAAGGATAACCATAACCGAGGCGGAAAAGTGGTACTGCGTGCAGCAGGACGGCAGACCCTACATCGTGTCAAGGCTCGGAAAGATACTGGAGGAGAAGTCGGACAGCTCGCTTCCCGCAGTGTACGGCTTTGAGGCGGTAGAGCCGAAGGTGGGCGGCTTCATCGTTTCCGCCGTGGAAACAAAGACCAATATCCCGTCGATGGTGCTTACGGCTGCGGAGAGCGCAGGAGTTACCGACATCACCTCGATAGACATCACCGACCGTTTCGAGATAAAGGTACTGGTGCAGGACCGTATCACTCTGGAGCTTGGAAACTCGCTCCAGCTGGAGAATAAGCTGTTCATCGCAAAGGAGCTTATCGAGAGCGAGATATCCGCTACCGAATCGGTAACGGTGAACCTCACTAACACCGAAAAGGTGTACGTGCGTGATAACAATATCATCGAAAATCCTACCATCGTGCCCGAGCTTCCCCCCGAGGACAGCGGAGAGGCAACAGGCGATGCTACGGGCGAGGCGGCCGCTACCGCAGAGGCAGGATGACCGCTGTTTGCCCCATGCTGAATGTTATGTTTTTTTCCGCAGTATTATGCCGAAAATGAGAAAAAAAGCACATTTTGGAAGCACTGTAAAGAAAAATCTTTTAAAAAACAGTTGCAATTTGCTTATAAACCTGTTATAATAGATAGTAGTTATATAAAATTGACTTAATATGTTATGGAGGAATGTAAAAATGGCATTTGAGATAGATAAGCACGACGATGATTTCGATATTGATGAGGATTTTGAGGATCTCACCAAAATAATGGTCATCGGTGTCGGTGGCGGCGGCGGTAATGCCGTTGACCACATGGTCGAGATGAATATGACGAATATCGACTATGTGGTGGCAAATACTGATGTAAAGGCGCTTCGCTCCAAGGACGGAAGCAAGATGAAGCGCATGCAGATAGGCAAGAAGCGCACACGTGGTCAGGGTGCTGGCAACAATCCCCAGGTGGGTCAGGAGTCCGCAGAGGAGAACCATGACGATCTCCAGGCAGTTATGGACAAGGTGTCCATGGTGTTCGTTGCCGCAGGTATGGGCGGCGGCACAGGTACAGGTGCGGCTCCCGTGGTGGCTTCCATCGCAAAGGAGAGAGGTATACTTACCGTCGGCGTAGTCACAAAGCCTTTCGCATGGGAGGGCAAGGAGAAGATGGCGCAGGCTCTGAGAGGTATCGAGGAGATGCAGAAGTATGTTGATGCGCTGATCGTTATTCCCAACGAAAAGGTAAAGGAGATCTCCAACAGCAAGCTCACCATGCTTGAAGCGTTCAAGGCAGTTGACGGTGTGCTGTACAAGGCTGTGAGAGGTATCTCCGATCTCGTTACAGGCGTAGGCTTCATGAACGTTGACTTCGCTGACGTTACGATGGCGCTGAAGGATTCGGGCATTGCGCATATGGCTATGGGTAAGGGCAAGGGCGACAACAAGAACGCTGACGCTCTTAACGAGGTACTGCACAGCCCGCTGCTGGAAACATCCATCTCGGGCGCACGCAGAGTGCTGCTCAACGTAAGCATCCCCACATCCTGCACGCTGGAGGACTTCGACAGCATCTCCGAGGAGATCACAAAGAATGCCGCTCCGAACGCAAGGGTAAAGGCAGGTATCATGTTCGACGATACTCTTGAGGACGACGAGATATCCATCATCGCCATCGCTACAGACTTCGGCGAGGTGGCTCCCCAGGAGATGATACCCACAAAGATATCCTTTGACGAGAACCCTGTTGCAGGGGTTTCCTCTTCGGGCAGACAGGCTCACGCTATCGGCTCGGAGGACACGACGGATATCGACGTGCTGCTGAATATACTTAACAGCTCCAAGTAATACAC
>JAGAKC010000460.1 GCA_017848155.1 Oscillospiraceae bacterium
GCCCCCGAGGAGAGAAAGCTCCAGCGTCTGTTCAGAAACCCCGAAGCAACACGTCTTATCAAGCGCTGCAACGACTTCGGCGCAGGCGGTGTTTCCGTTGCCATCGGCGAGCTTGCAGACGGTCTTGAGATCGACCTCAACGCTGTTCCCAAGAAGTACGATGGTCTTGACGGAACAGAGCTTGCTATCTCCGAATCTCAGGAGAGAATGGCGGTAGTTGTTGCCGCAGAGGACGCAGATAAGTTCCGTGCACTCGCATCCAGGGAAAACCTCGAATCCACACCTGTAGCCGTTGTAAAGGCAGAGCCAAGGCTCCGCATGAACTGGAACGGCGTTACGATATGCGATATCAGCAGAGAGTTCCTTAACTCCAACGGTGCCGAAAAGCACACAACAGTTGCTGTTCCCGCAGTAAATGTATCCTACTCCACAGGCCGCACCAACACCGAAAAGGATTGGGAGAGCCTTGTGACCGACCTCAACATCTGCTCACAGAGAGGTCTTGTACAGCGTTTTGACTCCACGATCGGCGGCGCTACCGTGCTGATGCCCTTCTCCGGCAGAACACAGCAGACTCCCGTACAGGCAATGGCCGCAAAGATCCCCATGATAAACGCCACCACCAGCACAGCTTCTGTAATGGCATGGGGCTTCAACCCTGCTATCTCCACACAGTCGCCCTACCACGGCGCTGTCTGCGCAGTAGTTGAGAGTATCGCAAAGGTCGTTGCAGCAGGCGGCGACAGCGAAAAGTGCTGGCTGACCTTCCAGGAATACTTCGAGAGAACACAGGGCAAGGCAGAGCGTTGGGGCAAACCCTTCTCCGCACTGCTCGGTGCATACAAGGCACAGCTTGAAATGGGCTGCGGCGCTATCGGCGGTAAGGACAGCATGAGCGGTACATTCGAGGATATCGACGTACCTCCCACTCTCGTTTCCTTTGCAGTGTCCACCGCAAAGGCCGAGGATATCATCTCCGCAGAGTTCAAGTGCCCCTTCAGCAAGATCGGCTACATTGCACCCGAATACGATGAGAACGGTCAGCCTAATTTCGACAGCGTAAAGGCTGTGTTCAGAAAGATCACAAAGCTTATCAAAGAAAAGAAGATCATGTCCGCATGGAGCGTTGCAAACGGCGGTCTGGCAGAGGGCATATTCAAGATGACTCTCGGTAACCACGTGGGCGCAAAGCTGGACGCTCTTACTGATGACGAGCTGTTCACACCCGTATACGGTGCATTCGTTCTTGAGATGACAGAGGATATCGACGGTATCCGCACTATCGGTGAAACAGTTACAGAATATGAGATAACATGCGGCGGTGTAAAGCTGGATATCGCTTCCCTCGAAAAGAAGTGGAACGATGTTCTGGAGCCTATCTTCAAGGCACAGCTTCCCGAAATGCCTGCACCCGAGATCATCGCATATGACAAGGGCTGCGAGCTTATTGAAACACACACCTGCCCGAAGATCGCAAAGCCCAAGGTGCTTATCCCCGTATTCCCCGGCACGAACTGCGAGTACGATATGGCAAACGCATTCAACCGTTACGGCGGCGACAGCGAGATATTCGTTATCCGCAACCTGTCCGCAAACGACATGGAGGAGAGCGTAGCAGAGTTCACACGTCTTATCAAGCAGTCCCAGATGATCGCTATCCCCGGCGGCTTCTCCGGCGGTGACGAGCCTGAGGGTTCTGCAAAGTTCATCAATGCATTCTTCCGCAATCCTATGGTAAAGGAAGCTGTGGAGGAGATGCTGTACACCCGTGACGGTCTTATGATCGGTATCTGCAACGGCTTCCAGGCACTTATCAAGCTCGGTCTTGTTCCTTTCGGAAAGATCGTTCCCCTGACAGCTGAAAGTCCCACACTGACATACAACTCCATCGGACGTCACCAGTCACAGCTGACCATGACAAGGATATGCACCAACAAGTCACCCTGGCTGATGCATACAAAAGTGGGCGATCTGCACAATATTCCGATCTCCCACGGCGAGGGACGCTTCGTAGCTCCCGAGGCAGTTATAAAGGAGCTTATCGCAAACGGTCAGGTCGCAACACAGTATGTCGACCTTAAGGGCAACCCCACAATGGACGTTGCATACAATCCCAACAGCTCCATGTACGCTATCGAAGGTATCATCTCGCCTGACGGTCGTGTACTCGGTAAGATGGGACACACAGAGCGTCTTACACCCAATGTTGCAAAGAACGTTGACGGCAACAAGGAACAGCTTCTGTTCAAGGGTGGCGTAGACTACTTCCGTGGTTGATAAGCACAAAGCTTCATGATGATAAAGGCAGGCACAACGCCTGCCTTTGTTGTGCAATACATCTAAATTTGTTGAAACATTTTAGTCAGCCAAAGAGTTGACAGGACTGTTTTTTAGTAATACAATTATAATGTACCTTTATATGACCTGAGAAAGGATGATCATATGATATGTAAAAAGTGTAACGCAGAATTACCCGATAATTCGAAATTCTGCTCGATATGCGGCGCTGCTGTTGAAACAGCTCCCGCTGCCAACATGTTCTGCACATCCTGCGGAGCAAATCTTACAGAGGGAACTATGTTCTGCACTGAATGTGGAACACCTGTCAAGCGCATTGCAGCTCCTGCGCCTGTGAACGCAGTGTCTGAGCCTGTTGCCGCTCCTGCTCCTGTGAATGCAGTACCCGAGCCTGTTGCCGCTCCTGCTCCCGTGAACACTATTCCCGAGCCTGTTGCCGCTCCTGCTCCCGTGAACACTATTCCCGAGCCTGTTGCTGCTCCTGCGCCTGTGAACACAATTCCCGAGCCTGTTGCTGCTCCTGCTCCTGTGAACACAATTCCTGAGCCTGTTGCTGCTCCTGCTCCTGATATTGCAGCAGCAATGGCAGCATCCGCTTCAATGGCTGCTCCAGCAAACGAACAGCCTTCTTTTGCAGCTGCACAGACCGAATCTCCCACCGCTTTCAGCAGTCCTGCTGTTGATCTTGGTAAGGGTGGCTCAACAGCTGAGCTTCCTGAATTTAATGCCGATGCAGCTTCTGCTGTGGCTGTAAAGCCTATCAAGAAAAAGAGTCCCGTAAAGTGGATAATACTTGGTATCGTACTTGTACTGGTCGCAGCCGCTGCAGTAGTAGGACTCTGCTTCCGTGGTGTTGCCACAAACGTTGTTATGGGCAACAACAAGTACGCACGTATGATCGAAAGCAACGGCATCAAATCCACCACAAAGAAGCTCGCTCTGCCCGAAGAGGAAAGAAACAAGGCAATGGATGTTGCGGAAGATGCTATGGGCAGTACCATAGAGATCATGAACTCCCTGACATCCACAAACAGCTACGAGGAGCTGTCAGCAGTAGATCTTGAATCGATCATCAGCCAGTACTACAGCATGATGATGGAATATTACGGCGTAAACTCCATCACAGCAGAATACGACTTGGATGTCCAGCTTACGGATTCCGCAAAGAGCCTGCTTGGTCTTGATGGCGAAAGCGTTGACCAGATACTTGACCTTGTAAACGGTACAAAGATCAATACATCCTTTGCACTCTCCGAGGATATACTCAACGGAAGCTTCTCTGTGACAGACAATACAGGCTTTACTATTGATGCAAAGGGCATCATCTGCTCCGATGGAAATGTGGGCGTAATGTTCCCGTTTGGCAGCAATAAGTGTCTTGCTTTCAAGGTAAACACCGAAGGCGCAGTGATCGAAACAGAGGAGATAGAGTTTGATATCTCCGCAGATGAGGTAGACCGTCTTATCGACGAGCTTGCCGAGATCTATCTTACATACTACGAAAACGCAGCAGTCACCATCGAAAACGGTAAGGAGCTTACTGCAGGCGGTGTGACCGTAAAGGGTAGAAAGATCACCACCACCATCACGACACAGAACATATATGATATGCTTTGTGACATGCTCATACACATTTCCGAAGATGACTATTTCATGGACAAGGCTGCCGAGTACTGCGAAAAGGCTGGTCTTGAGTACGACAAGGCAGACATCGTAAAGATGCTGAACGAAGCAACGACCGATGCACCCACAGACGAGGATGTATTCGAGATAGTTGTTGAAACAATAGTAGACTTCAACGGCAATGTACTTGCAAAAACATACGGTGTGGTTACCGAAAACGAAGAGGTAAGCGAGTATGAGGATGACTACAGCTCCTATTCTGCTTTCGGAGAGATCGACACAAGCTCTGTAAGGATCACTACGATAAACGGAAAAACTCCCGTATTCGCACTGTTTGCAGGTGACACCGAGCTTATCTCCGTAAAACAGACAAAGAAGAACGATACTGATGGAACAGTACGTCTTAAGATCGGCACAGGAACAGTTTCCGTAGGCATCAACATCGATTATGAGGGTGTAAAGACCGCAAAGATCGGCAAGACCGAAGTACCCACAGGAAAGTATACCATCTATATGGCTGCTTCCGAGGACAGCACACCCGACAGCAGCATGTTCAGAATAGTATGCGATAGCGCAGTTGACGGCAGCACAACAACATCTCTGTTCTCCGTGGAGGTTTCCGAATACGGCAGCGTTGCTGTGACCTGCAAGACGACACTGGAAAACAAGGATGTATCAGCTATCCCATCAGATGCATTCAATATGGGCGATATCACAGCAGACGTTGACGAAGCTACAGACAAGGGCGGCGCGGAATATGTCCTGGAAGCGCTGAAAGAGATCCGCACAGTGTGCGAAAGCAACCCCGACAGCATGTTTGCGATGTACGCAGGCAAGGCGGTTACAGAGGGTATCACATATTTTGAGGACTACCTCACACCCATGGCTTCCTATGACAGCATACAGACTCTGCTGACACGTATTGACAACATCAGCAACAACGCATCAGAGCTTGTATACGGCGAATACTACGGATATGCTTCGCCCGAGCAGGAGGATACCCTTTCCGATCTCTTTGACGAAATGTACGAATACTATGACATCCTTCAGTATGAGGACAGCTACCCCCTTGAAGATTTCACAAACACCGAAAACAGGATATCCGAGATCGAAAACGAGATATCCGAGATAGTAAGCGATGTAGCTATGAAGAAGGCAGAGGAGGAACAGCAGCGCCTTGAAAATGAAAGCATGGCGATGGAAAACTTTGTCGGCACATGGCATCTTCTCTATATCTGTTCAGATGATATATTATATGACGCTTTTTCCTACTACTACGAGTTCTACATAGAGCTGCACGAAGACTATGAATTCACCATGCAGATAGATGGAGTAACATCTTACGGAACATGGGAATGTGATGGAAATGTACTCTATCTGGACGATGAATATGAAACGATCGAATTTGTGCTTGATGGTGACAGACTGATATTCGGCGACAGCACAGACGGACTGGAATTCATAAAGAGATAAACCTTAAATTCGACATATCGATCTATCCGCATCTGATGCTCTGTGTCAGATGCGGATAGCTTATCTGATTAAAACGAATACCCCGTTCATTTCTGTAAACAATTTGCACCATCTTTATGTAATATATTGACCGTTTTTTTCGCATAATGTCATTTTTATAAGAAAAAGGTTGACATATCGGCGATTTCAGTATACAATTATATTGGTATTTTACAATCAAAAACTTATGAAAGGACTATCACAATGATTTGTAGATCATGTAAATCAGAGATCCCAGCAGAATCAAAATTCTGCCCCCTCTGTGGCAGTGATGCCATAGAACAGGAAGCTAAAAATGTCGGCTTCTGTGCAAATTGCGGAAAGCCTTTTACTGCAGATGAACAGTTCTGTGGAGATTGCGGACAGCCGACCGGGGCACAGACTGCACCGGCAGCAGTTGCCGCAGACACAGCACCCGCTCCCGCAGCACCCGATATGTCGGCATATATCCCCGAGGGACAGCCTAATACCGTAACACTTGTAAAAAAGAACGGCGGCAACAAGAAATGGGTAGTGCTTGCGATCATCGGCGCAGCGCTTATCCTTCTGACAGCATTGTTCTTCATCTTCCGTGCACCTATCCAGAGAGCATTTATGGACAACGGCAGCTATGCACGCATGATAGAGGGCAACGGAATAAAGAGCGTTACAAGCACGATCGGCTCAAAGAAATTCAGCAAAAAATCCGCAGAATCCATCGCAAAGCTTGCAAGTCTTTCAACACAGACATCCAGATACTACGATATTGAAGACATGAATTTCGAAGAGATGTTCCCTGCTGTATCAACACTGCTGATGGAAACGATGGGCATCAACTCTGTTGAAATGGTTTTTGGCTTTGATGTTCAGCCCGGCAAGGACATTGATGAAGTAATGGACTACAGCGGCGTCAATATTGATGAGCTTCTTGAAATGATCAACGGCACAGAGCTCAAAACTGTATTTGCTATCGATGAGCAGCACCTTATGGGCGAGGTAAGCATAAAGGATAATACAGGCTTCTATGTGGATGCAAGAGGACTTGTGTACAGCGACGGCACAGTTGCAGTGGTGCTTCCCTTCCTTGATAACAAGGGCTTTGTTACACAGTTCGATATGGACGGAAGCTACTCTGACGAGGAGTTTGAGCTCACCTTTGAGATCGATCAGGCACAGGTCGACCGTATCATAAACGACCTTATCAACATTTATCTTGAAGCATACGGCAATGCAGATGTGACTGTAGCAGACGGCTCCATCCGTGCTTCCAGCGTGTCCACAAAGGGCAGATGCATTACTGTAGAGCTTGACGGCGACGATATACTTGACATGGCTGAAGCATTTATCGACTATGTAGCTGATGACGAGTACATCTATTCTGTTGTTGAACAGGCTGCTGATATGGCCGGCACAAAGGTAAGCAAGCGTGACTTTACATCTGTTGTAAAGGAAGCTTCCGAAAACCTGCCCGAGGATCTTGATGTAGAGATCATCATTGATACTATCGTAGACTTCCAGGACAATGTCATCGCAAAGTCCTATGAGGTGATCTCTGAGGGTTATAACGGCAATGAAGAGTCTGTCCGTCTTGCTTATGCACAGAACGGCGGCGAAACAGGAATCATCATCGCTACAGATGAATACGAGTATACATTTGACGCAACAGGCAAGACAGACGGCGTTGCAACCATCGCATTTGACAACGGCCGCAGCAGCTCCTATGAATACGAGATAATGTACAAGGGCTTTGGCATAAAGGATTATTTTGACGGTAAGATGATCGTCGGAACATTCTCCATGGATATTTCAGAGTTTGTTGGTGAGGATGTTATTCTTGAGATATCCTCTGCCCTCTCGGGCAGCACCTGGAAGGGTGGTGTTTACGCATCAGTCGAGGATTATGGAAAGTTCGGAGTAACAGCTGA
>JAGAKC010000461.1 GCA_017848155.1 Oscillospiraceae bacterium
CATACCGTAGGAAGCGGGGCCTGCTGCCATATTATCGGGATGAAGAGTACGTCCTGTGCCGCCGCCGGAAGCAACGGAGAAATACTTCTTGCCGATTTCGTTGCATTCCTTCTTATATGTGCCTGCAACGGGATGCTGGAATCTTGTAGGATTTGTAGAGTTACCTGTGATAGATACATCTACACCTTCCTTGTGCATGATAGCAACACCTTCGCAGACATCATTTGCACCATAGCAGTTAACTTTTGCTCTGAGTCCGTCAGAGTATGCCTTGCGGAATACTTCCTTAACCTCGCCGGTGTAGTAGTCCATTTCAGTCTCAACGTATGTAAAGCCGTTGATACGAGCGATGATCTGAGCAGCGTCCTTACCAAGACCGTTGAGGATAACTCTCAGGGGGTTCTTACGAACCTTGTTAGCCTTCTCAGCGATACCGATAGCGCCCTCAGCAGCAGCGAAGGACTCGTGACCTGCGAGGAATGCGAAACACTCTGTGTCATCCTCGAGCAGCATCTTACCGAGGTTACCGTGACCGAGACCTACCTTACGCTGGTCAGCAACGGAGCCGGGGATGCAGAATGCCTGCAGACCCTCGCCGATAGCAGCAGCAGCATCAGCAGCTCTTGTGCAGCCCTTCTTGATAGCGATAGCACAGCCTACTGTGTAAGCCCACTTAGCGTTCTCGAAGCAGATGGGCTGGATGCCCTCAACGAGCTTGTAGATATCAAGACCCTTCTCCTTGCAGATATCAGCGCACTCCTCGATGGAGTTGATGCCGTATTCCTTGATAGCAGCGAGGATCTGGGGTTCTCTTCTGTCGTAAGATTCAAATAAAGCCATTGTTTTCTACCTCCTATTACTCTTTTCTGGGGTCGATGATCTTAACAGCATCAGCAACACGGCCATACTGACCCTTTGCCTTCTCGAATGCTGTGTTAGCATCATCGCCGGCCTTGATGAAGTCCATCATCTTGCCAAAGTTTACGAACTGGTAGCCAATGATCTCATTGTCTTCGTTAAGAGCAATGCCTGTTACATAACCGTCAGTCATCTCGAGGTAGCGGGGACCCTTTGCAAGAGTACCGTACATTGTACCGACCTGAGATCTCAGACCCTTACCAAGGTCCTCAAGACCTGCACCGATAACAAGACCGTCCTCGGAGAAAGCAGACTGGCTTCTGCCGTATACGATCTGGAGGAACAGCTCTCTCATAGCTGTGTTGATAGCATCGCAAACGAGGTCAGTGTTAAGAGCCTCAAGGATAGTTCTGCCGGGAAGGATCTCAGACGCCATAGCAGCGGAATGAGTCATACCGGAACATCCGATGGTCTCAACCAGAGCCTCCTGGATGATACCGCCCTTTACATTGAGGGACAGCTTGCAGGTACCCTGCTGAGGAGCACACCAGCCAATACCGTGTGTAAAGCCGTTGATATCAGCGATCTCCTTAGCCTTTACCCACTTAGCTTCCTCGGGGATAGGTGCCGCGCCGTGAGCAACGCCCTGTGCTACGGGACACATGTTTTCAACTTCATGAGAATAAGTCATTTGAGTTTAAACTCCTTTCGATATTTTGCATGGGGCACAAAGCTCCAAACATACATTTATATTATACAGCAAATCCTTTCTTTTTGCAATAGGTTGTGAAAAAATTTTCAATTCTGTCCGAAAAAAACAAAAAACAGGATCATTTGTGCAGGATAGCAAAAAAAGCGACGCTTTATACTTGATTTTCAGTTGTCTTTGTAGTAAAATATTTATATCATCATCAACGAGGGGGCAATTCCGTGAAACTCAACTGGAATCAGAAATATTTTACAATAGCCGCATACTCAACAGGAGCAGTTGTGGTAAGTGCGCTTATCATCATGTTCATTTTCAATTTCGATACGGTCATGGCAAAGCTGTCGGTGCTGGGTGCAGCTGTGATACCTGTCATAATCGGAATCTTCCTCGCTTATCTTCTTAATCCGCTTATGATGGTTTTTGAAAACAAATTGTTCAGAAAATGGTCCTCCTCGGACGACAAAAAGAAAAAAGGACGTGCAAGAGCTTTATCGCTTACACTAACGATGCTGGTGGTCGTTGCGGCTTTCGTACTGGTGATAGTCATGGTGCTGCCTCAGCTCATCGAAAACATCATCGCCCTTTTCTCAAACATGGATTCCTACATACAGACCGTAAGAGATTTCCTTAACCGCACCTTTGAAAACAATCCCACCCTTCTGGAATTTTTCAATAATCCTCTTAATGACTTCGGAAATTTCATCACGAATATGTGGAATGAATATTCCAACGAGCTGCTCAATTTCGCAGGAAACGTGGCAAACGGTATCTGGTCAGTCCTCTCCACGATGTACAATGTCATTATCGGTCTTATAATCTCCATTTATCTTCTCGGCAAAAAGGAGATGTTCATCGGTCAGACGAAAAAGCTGATATTTGCATGCGTCAGGGTAAAGACCGCACAGAGATTCCTTGCTATCTGCCGTGAAGCAAGCAAGAAGTTTCTCGGCTCCATCGTCGGCAAGATAATGGAGGCACTGCTGGTAGCCGCATTCTGCTTCATCGGCTGTGTCATCATGGGCATGCCCTATTCCCTGCTTATTGCGGTGATAATGTTCGTGTTCAATCTCATTCCTTTTGTGGGACCGTTCATCGGCTGTATACCCTGCGCATTACTGCTGCTGATGTCGGATACTCCTATAAAGGCTCTGTGGTTCCTTATCTTCATGCTGATACTCCAGAATCTTGACGGAAATATCCTTGCGCCATGGATACTCGGAGATTCCACAGGACTTCCTGCTGTATGGATACTTATCTCTATCCTTGTCGGCGGCGGACTTTTCGGAATACTCGGAATGTTCCTCGGAGTGCCCGTGTGTGCAGTTATCTACATGCTGTTCAAGGAATTTATCGAGGGCAGACTGCTTAAGAAAAAGCTGCCAAGGCACACAAGTGATTATGTCGGGGATGTGGGATATATCACGACGGAATATGTATACGAGGACACCGAGCCTCAGCAGCCCGCTGCGATAGTCACACCCGAAATACACAAGCCTACATTCAAAGAGGTGCTCATAAACAAAAAGAACGAGTATCAGAAGCGCTTCCATCTGGACGGAAAGTCCAATGCAAAGGATAAAAAGAAAAAATGATATGCTTCACGAACCGCCGCTGTCATCAGCGACGGTTCAGTTTTTTATCCGAAAGTTTTTACGACCGTTGTCTAAAAACACACACAAACTATTGACACGATATGGAATAATATGATATACTTATTTATAATAATCAAATGATCGATGGCAGAACAGATACAAACTATACATAATGGTGATACAATGAAAATCTTTATCGGGACAATAACGCTTATTACCCTGATCTTTATCATAGTCTGTCTTATACAGACTCACAAGGAAAAGCACCGCCTTGCCATGACAGTTAAAAAGATACTGTTATTTGGTGCGGGCATCGTGCTCATAAATACGATGATACTGTTCACGTCCTCGGAATTCGTTGCGCTTATCGGCTACAGCGTGTACTTCGTATTGGCGGACTGGCTGCTTTTCTATCTTTTCCGTTTCTCAATAGAATATATCGGCAATCGGTTTTCGGATCACGTAAAAGTTCCGGCGATGTATCTGCTGCTGATAGCGGATAATATATCCACATTGCTGAATATCATCTTCGGACATCTGTTCAGCATAAGGCAGGCAGAAATGTTAGGCAGTTCATATCATTGCCTTACGCTTACGCCTTACTTCTTCATCCACTATGCGATAATCGCCATGCTGCTGGTGTTCAGCCTTATAAGTCTGTATTACCGTGCATTTACCGCACCGATGTTCTACCGCAGGAAATACCTTGCGGTGGCAATAATACTTACCTTTCTCGGCGGCTTCAATGCGGTCTGTCTTTTCCTGCCGTATGACTTCTCTGTCATAGGCTTTGTGGCAGAGGGCGCATGTATATACTACTGCACCTTTGTATTCACACCGCAGCATCTGCTGCCCACAACACTGCTTAGCGTATCACAGCATATGTCTGTTGCGATATACGTAATGGACGCAGACGGAAACAAGCTTTACAGCAACGACCTTGCAGACAGCCTGTTCTCTGCAGATGACCCTATCACCAACAAGGACGGTCAGACGCTGAAGGACTGGTGCCACAGCCAGTACCGTGATACCGACGAGGAATTTACACGTACACAGTACTTCTATCGTGGCGAGGATGAGCTTATACTGAAGATACAGCTGCAGCGCATGAAGGACGTGCGAAAGCAGCTTCAGGGCGGCTACTTCGTTATCCAGGACTGCACAGACGAGTACACCAAGATAAAGAAGGAGCGCTATCTTGCCACCCACGATAATCTTACGGGTCTGTTCAACAAGGTGTTCTTCTGCGACAAGGTACAGAAATATGTCAAGAAGAAAGCTCCGGGCGATCTGCTGCTGATATGCTCCGACATCAAGGATTTCAAGATGGTAAACGACTTTTTCGGAACAGCGGTCGGCGACCATATCCTGATAAATTTTGCAGAAATGCTGAAAAACAAAATAGATGGCGTTATCGTAAGCGGCCGCCTCGGAAATGACCTTTTTGCGGTGCTTATGCATAAGGAGAATTTCGACGAGCAGGTGTTCCTGCGCCGTTCACGTGAGGCGTTCTCCTCCTGCATGAACAAAAGCGTCGCATTCCCGATGATAAACCATCTCGGCGTATACGAGATAACAGATACGACCACGCCCGTGTCCGTCATGTGCGACCGTGCAAGGCTTGCTATCGCATCTATCAAGAGCGACTACAACAAACGTGTGGCGTACTATGACAATGCACTTCGTGAAAACATCAAGCGTGAGCAGGAGCTTATCGCAGACCTAGGCGACGCACTCTCCGAAGGACAGCTAAAAATGTATCTTCAGCCGCAGATGTCCTCTGACGGCACAGTCCTCGGCGCAGAGGCGCTGGTGCGCTGGCATCACCCGATAAAGGGTCAGATAATGCCAAGTGAGTTCATTCCCGCATTCGAGCGCAACGGACTTATCTCGGAGGTGGACAGCTATATCTGGGAGCTTGCCTGCAAGCAGCTGCGCAAGTGGAAGGACGAGGGCAAGGATGATATCTACATATCCGTAAACATCTCGCCGAGGGATTTCTACTTCCTTGATATATATCGGATATTCACCGAAATGGTGGAGAAATATGAGGTCGATCCCGAGTACCTCAAGCTGGAGATAACCGAAACAGCGGTAGTAATGGACTTCAAGCGTCAGCTGGAGCTTATCTCCCGTCTGCGCAAGAACGGATTTATCGTCGAGATGGACGATTTCGGAAGCGGTTATTCGTCGCTCAACATGCTCAAGGATATCCATGTTGACATACTGAAGATAGACATGGCATTCCTCAGAAAGGCAGAGGACGAGGAGCGCAGCAGAAAGATACTTCAGATGATAATCGGTCTTTCAAGGCAGCTCGATATGCCTGTCATCACCGAGGGCGTTGAAACACAGGAGCAGGTGGAATACCTGTCCAAAATGGGCTGCGATATGTTCCAGGGCTACTACTTCGCAAAGCCGATGACGGTGGAGGAGTTTGAAGCGCTTTATGAGGAACAGAAAGCCAAAAAAGCACAGCAGCACTGATAAATAAATGAGGGAGCACTTTAGGGTGTCCGCCATGTAGAAGTTTTTAATCCCGCCGTTTCTCAACTGCGGGATTAATCATTTCTTATAAAAGGCGGGAACTGCCCAAAGGGGCTCCCTTTTGGTGCTCCCCATTTTTACATTTCAGCGTATTTCTCGGCGAGTGCTTTAAGCTCGTCTATCCCGTCACCCTCTGTAATGGAGTGCTCGTTTTTCAGCAGCTCCACAGCTTCGTTGTAGTACGACGCAGCCTTGCTGTACTGTCCTGTAATGACCGCCGCCCTTGCAAGGCACAGCAGGTCGTCCGTGTACCTTGGATGAGGCTGCAGCCCGTATGAGCGTGTCCAGCATTCAGAGGCTCTCTCATAGTCCGCCATACGTGCGTAAATGTCACCCCTGTATGCCCATGCAAGCCAGTCGTCCGAAAAGCGCTCCGTCATGTCGGACAGTATCCGCTCCATGTCATCCTTATCGCCGTGCAGCTGTGCTATCCTTGCTTCATACACCATCGTGCGGCAGGAGCTGTCTGCTGCACGGAGCTTTTTCAGCACGCCGTCAGCATCGTCAGCTCTTCCGTCCGCTATCAGGTTATCAAGAAGCAGCTGCAGCGCAGGGATATTCAGGGGATGCTTCTCCACAAAGCCGATGTAGTGATCGATCAGCCTGCTGTGCTCCGAAGCGTACCAGTCACGGTCTGCGCCATTCCACGCATGACACAGCAGGCTGTGATTGAATTTCTTTTCAGGCTCGTATTCCGTCGCTTCCAGTGCGTATAAGGCGGCTATATCACGATAGCCTGACGCCTGCTGACAATACAGCTGCGAAAGCGCCGTCAGCACTCTGCCCCTGATCGTTTTGTCATTTATGTGCTCTGTAAGAAAGCTGCGGTATTGCCCGAAGTCCTTTTCGGGTATGACAGTGCTGTCGCTGCATCCCGACAACAGATTTTCTATCCTTGAAAGACGTGCTTCGTCAGTCATCGAGAAAAGCTCGTCTATCGTCACACCAAGCTCCACCGATATCTGAGGAAGAAGCATTATGTCGGGCGCTGTCACTCCGTTTTCCCATTTCGACACCGATTGTGCAGTTACCGCAAGCCTGTCCGCAAGCTGCTCCTGGGTCATTCCCTTGCTGAGCCGAAGCAGCCGTATCTTTTTTCCGATATCCGTATCCATGTCTATCTCTCCTTAATTCAGTTTATTCAGAAGCTTCTGAATAATATGATAACACCGATCTGTCGGAAAATCAATAACGCATACGGCTACCCGACTGACCTTAACGGATATGTGCCGCACTGTGACTTTTTTCCTCTTAACTTATTGACAAGTATCGTTAATAATAGTATAATAAATGTATATTCTTTAAATTCGGAGGTCATTTCTATGGCTATTTTAGTAACAGGCGGCGCAGGCTTTATCGGTTCGCATACCTGTGTGGAGCTTCTCAACGCAGGCGAAGATATCGTTGTAATGGATAATTTCTATAACTCCAATGCAAGAGCACTGGACGGTATCCGTGAGATCACGGGCAAGGATTTTAAGTTCTATGAGGCGGATATGCTGGATATGGCTGCCGTTGATGAGATATTCGCAGAGAATGATATAGAAGCAGTGATCCACTTTGCGGGCTACAAGTGCGTTCCCGAAAGCGTTAAAAAGCCGCTGATGTATTACTCAAACAATCTGCGCGGCACCTTTAATATACTTGAATGTATGAAGAAATACGGCTGCACGAAGTTCGTTTTCAGCTCCTCCGCTACTGTTTACGGCATACCCGAAACTGTACCCGTAAAGGAGGATTTCCCTCTCTCCGCAATCAATCCCTACGGAAGCACGAAGCTCATCATTGAGAATCTCTGCCGTGAGATGGCTGCTGCAAGCGATAAGTGGAGCATGATACTTCTGCGCTACTTCAATCCTGTCGGCGCACATGAGAGCGGAAAGATAGGCGAGGACCCCAACGGTATCCCCAACAACCTCATGCCCATCGTGCTGGACAAGGCTACAGGCAAGCGTGATGTGCTAAGCGTTGCAGGTAATGACTACCCCACTGCTGACGGCACCTGCGTGCGTGACTATATCCACGTGGTAGACCTTGCAAAGGGTCATGTCGCTGCTATCAAGAAGGCAAGAAGCTCCAGCGGTGCGCTTGCATACAACCTCGGTACAGGCAACGGCTACTCCGTGCTTCAGATACTCGACACCTTTGAAAAGGTGAACGGCATCGACCTCGGCTACACGATAGGTGAGCGCCGTCCCGGCGACGCAGCCGCTACATATGCCGACCCCTCACTCGCTGAAAAGGAGCTTGGCTGGAAGGCTGAAAAGACTCTTGAGGAGATGTGCCGTGACGCATGGAATTTCCGCAGGCTGCGTGAAGAAGACAACAAGTAAACAAAACTCAGAGGGAGCAGGTCGTATCTGCTCCCTTTTTGTATATAGATAACTAAAAAACTGCGTTTTTCGAGTTCCTCTACCTGTTTTTTTGTAGCTTATGACAATTATCGGCTATGAATTTATTGCACAAAAACCATTTACATTTGTCAAAAAAAGTGGTATAATATAACTATATTCCCCTGTGAAAAACAGGGTAACGGACAGAAAACGGCAGACGGACTGCCGACAATACTCCTGCGGATAAACTATACCATGAAAGGAAATATCAGCATATGTCTAAAACTATCTTAATTACAGGCGGTGCTGCAAGCGGAAAGTCCAGATGGGCGGTGACCAATTTCGCCGCATGTGACTACGTACTGTACCTGCGCTCGGGCGGCACTGTGGACGAGGATACGATGCACCGTATCGAGTACAGCAACAACAAGCACGGTGTTGAGTGGGACATAGTTACAGGTGCGACAAACGACCCTAAGCAGTATTTTACCGATCATAAGTTCATTATCTTCGACAGCCTCAGCAGCTACACATCCTCAATAATAAACGAGATGTGCGACGACCCTGCCGCTATGGACGAGGATACACGCCGCAGCATAGAAAAGCGTGTTATAAGCGATATCACGGAAATGTACGACCATATCCAGGAGATAGAGGGAAGCATGATAATCATCACTCTCGAAACAGGCTTCTCGGTAACTCCCGAAAACCGCTCGCAGGCTATATTCAGAGAGATACTCGGAAACGTAAATCAGCGTATAGCGAACATGTCCGACGAGGTATACTTCTCCGCAAGCGGAATACAGTTCAAGATAAAGTAAGGCTTACATACCTAAATCAACGAAAGGATATATCACAATATGACATTTGAAGAATTCATTATGCAGGCGAGAGAGATGAACGCCTCCGATATCCACCTTACAGTAGGTGCCCCCACAGTTGTACGTGTAAACGGTGAGCTGCGCAAGTACACAGAGCTCAGCGACCAGGTAGTAAACCGTACCATTCTTTCTATCCTTTCCGCAGAGCAGGAAAAGATGCTGACAGAGGGTCACGACATAGACTTCAGCTTTGAGCTGAAAAACGGCGCAAGACAGCGTGTAAACGTGTTCCGTCAGAGCGGAAAGCTCGCAGCATGTATCCGTCTGCTGAATGCGGAGATACCCACTCTCGAGGAGCTCAAGATGCCGCCTATACTGCTGGAGTTTGCAAAGAAGCGCCGTGGTCTTGTGCTGGTAACAGGTCCTACGGGCGCAGGTAAGTCCACCACTCTCGCAGCTATGGTAGAGTACATAAACAGGACCCGTGCATGCCACATCATCACCATCGAGGACCCTATCGAGTACCGCTATACTCAGGATAAGGCTACCATCCACCAGCGTGAGCTCGGCAGAGATGTTCCGTCCTTTGCAGGTGCGCTGCGCAGTGCACTGCGTGAGGACCCTGATGTTATCCTCATCGGTGAGATGCGTGACTATGAGACCATCTCCCTTGCAATGACAGCAGCAGAAACGGGACATCTGGTGTTCGGTACACTGCATACCTCCAGTGCGGCTCAGACCATCGACCGTATCATCGACGCCTGCCCTATCCACGCACAGGAGCAGACACGCTCGCAGCTCGCAAATATGCTTCAGGGTATAGTTGCACAGACCCTCGTTCCCACAAACGACGGCAAGGACAGAGTTGCCGCCGTGGAGATAATGGTCGGAAACGACGCAGTAAAGAACCTTATCCGCTCCAACAAGATACCTCAGATGGAGACCATCATGCAGGCAGGTCAGCGCAACGGTATGAGCACCCTCAACGACAGCCTTGCAAGACTGTATCAGAGCGGTCAGATATCCTACGAAACAGCGCTCGAGTACTGCACGGAAAGAGGAGAGATGGAAAAGAAGCTCCTTTCCAGCGTAAGCAGCAGATAACACCGCACCGACCTGACGGGATCCCGTCTTTTGAAACATACTACAGGCACCGCCGAAAAGCGGTGCCTATTATGTTAGCACATCATGCACATTTTATTATTGACAAAAAAAGTGATATATGCTAGAATAATTATGCATAAATAAAACCGTTTCAAATTAGCTAAAAATGCCAAACAAATCCTATATGCAAAAGGAGAAATGAAATGACCGCAGCTATGAAAGGGTTGTCGGGTATTCTGGCGGCGCTCATGCTTATGCTGAGCGGTTGCGCTAAGCAGGACAACACACCCGAGGTCCCCACCTCATCTGACACATCAATAATTACGGAGAGTGAAACAATGGATACAAACAGAACCTACTCAGCAACTGAGCTTAATGTCAAGCATCTCGGACGCACGGCAGAACAGGACGGAATACTCTGGCTTGCGCTTTCCGCAAGCGGAATAGAGTTCACCTTCACAGGTACAAAGGCGTCTGTAACGATAGTCGGAGATACGATGATAAGCTCGGGCAAGGACAAGCAGGCTCGCTTTGCCGTATACATCGACGGCGAGAGGACACTTGACACACAGGTGGACGCAGCCGAAAAGACATACGAGATATTCTCCGCAGACGAGGCAAAGGAGACCACCGTCACCATCATCAAGCTGTCCGAGGCTGCCGAATCCACATTCGGCATAAAGAGCATCGATGTGACAGGCTCCGAGATAGCTCCCACAGCCGAAAAGGAGCTGAAGATAGAGTTTATCGGCGACTCCATAACCTGCGGCTACGGCGTTGACGACGAGGACCGTGACCATCACTTCTCCACCTCAACAGAGGACGCAACAAGAGCATATGCATACAAGACCGCAAAGCTTCTGGACGCAGACTACAGCCTTGTTTCCTACAGCGGACACGGTATCATCTCGGGCTATACCGACAGCGGTAAAAAGGTAACATCGCAGCTGGTACCCAAGGTATATGAGAAATTTGCAAAGTCCTTCGGCTACTATGATATATTCAATGTTGCCGATATCGAGTGGGATTTCAGCAGATTCGTTCCCGATATAGTTGTCATCAACCTCGGCACGAATGACGCATCCTACTGCGGAAGCGACCGTGAAAGAATAACAGACTACTCAGAGAATTACGCAGAATTCCTTAAGGTAGTCCGTGAAAAGAACCCTGACGCACATATCATATGTGCTCTCGGTGTAATGGGCGACTCCCTTTATACGGGCGTCAAGAAGGCTGTAGAGATTTACACCACCGAAACAGGCGATACAAAGGTATCACACTTCCGCCTTAAGCCGCAGGACGGCACGACAGGCTATGCCGCCGACTGGCACCCCACAGAGGCTACTCATGAGATAGCCGCAGCTGACATGGCAGAGGAGATAAGACGCATCCTCGCTGAGCAGTAATGATGTAAAAATACAATGATATCCGCCGCATTATCAGTGATATGCACCCCGAAAGTCAGACACTTTGGAGGTGCATATTTTTTATGGGTAGAAAAGCGAAAAAACAAAGGAAATACTCGCCAGAATTTAAAATAAGTGTTATAATGGATATGCCAGAACACCATTTGAGTTACAGCGAAACGGTCAGAAAATATCGGGACATTACTAAAGGACAGGAACACAACTATCAAAAGCAAGTACAAGGGTGGGAACGCATGAAGGTCTGATGAAAGAAAGACGAGGTAGAGCAAACCACACAAGTGGAGCAAAACGAGGCAGACCACCGAAGCCGGATAAAAATGCAGAGGAAGATCTGATTGCAGAAAACCAACGTTTACGTATGGAAATAGAATACTAAAAAAACTGAGTGCCTTAGTTCTTGCGGAAGAGCGAAAGAACGGCAAAATGCAGAAATAATCTCTGAATTAAGGCAAAGATATCCGCTGAAAGACTTGCTCCTCCTCTTCAGCTTCAAGTTCGGCTAGAGCAAATTAAGGCAAAATAAAAGCAGGGAAGAGATTGCGTTTATTGATACAATTGCAGGCACACACCATATAAGACGATATTTTGTCTTTATGTATTTTATCGATTCAGTCGATCTATAATCATTTGCCATAAATAAAGCTGTTACCGCACTTGGGACAGGTGATCTTAACCGCACCATTGA
>JAGAKC010000462.1 GCA_017848155.1 Oscillospiraceae bacterium
CCACCAGCTTGTCAAGCTTTTCCCTGACATTATCATCAGAAAGCGAGAAAGCATCCACTGCACAGAAGAATTCAGAACTATCCTTTGAAAGCTCCTCTATTATCTTCTTCCTGTTCACGGCGATAGTTTCAAACGCTTCAGCCGCCTTATTGACAGTGTTTTCGAGGTATTCCGTAAGACGCTCGGAAAGTGCCTGGTAGAACTCCACAAGAGTACCGCCTGTACGGAGCTTACAGCTGTAATTTGCATATTCACGCAGCTCAAAAATATACTGCTCAACATTTTTTCCGACAAAAAGAGGATTCGTCTTGATCTTCATGTATGCAGTACGTTCAAGCTTTCTGGCACGCTCTACCTGCTCTTCCATATCGCTCATTTCAGCATTTACCTTAGCGATCGAAACACGCAGATTTGAAAGGCACTTCTTAAGAAGCTCCGCTGAATAGAACGGTCCCTTCGAGAAGTCTGTATTAGCCTCCTCGCAGACCTTTATTATGCTCTGCGCCAGCTCCTCAACACATACCTCTGCGCCCTTCTTCGTGGCATTCTCCATCTTCTGGAGCCAGCTTTCGATGTAGTCGTTTGCACCATCGCTGCTGTGCTTAAGCGCCTTTACGGAAAAGGCAGGGTTTATGCGCTCGTCAAAATCAAGCGTAGGAAGTCCTCCGCCCTTCTGTGCAAGGTACTTTTCATCGGGCGTCACAAGTGTGCCATAATGTCCAAGCAAGCGCTGACCAACATTGTTCTTGTTCAGCGAATGGTTTATGAGCGTGAACAGCTTCACGCACAGGTAGGACATTATCTTGCCAAGCGGAAGCTCGCATACCCGTACTCCATACGAAAGATAACGAAAATCGTGGGATTCGTTCTGGCGAAGCATATTATAGGACATGATGCGCTCTGCGTCATCATCCTTTGAAAACAATATCTCCATGCGGTTAAGTATCTTCTCTGCCGCACAGTCAAGTGTGTATCTGTAGTTCTTCTCGGCACGGGCAATAAATACCGCATTGAAGGGCACCTTATCCGAAATGACCTCGAAAGTTGAGGAATACTTCTGCTTGAAGGGCTGCTTTGCGCACTGGAACTTATCAAGCTCGTTCCTGGTGAGTATCGTATTTGCAAAGTAATTTCCCTGCTCACGCTGATCCTCCTCAAACATCACGGCGGTATCAGGCGCAAACATGTAGCAGTTTATCTTCACAGGATAGGATGAATCCTCAAATATCTTTTTAAGTATATACGCAAGGTCGATAAACATACCGCCGAAGAAAACATCGCCCATATTACCTGTGAGCACGATCTCAAGGGATTTGTCGGACCCTGCGAAAGCCGTGATAGCTTCGGCTGCCCGTGTCATGACGACCTTGATGTTATGGAACAGCGCAACTCTTCCGCACTGTCTTTTTGTAAGACCGTAAGTGGGGGTGGCGGGAGAATAGTTCTTCAGTCCGTTGTCGAACCATGATATCGCACTCTGCGGAAGCCTTGCAGGGTTGTTCAGATATTTATATATAGCTTCCTCGGGGATGATCGGTATCTGCTCATTGGCTTCAAGCACGCTGCCCTCACAGGATGCAGACGCAAGATACTTGTCCTCTGCGATACCGATATATCTTATCTTTTTGTCATCGGTACCAAAGCGCTTTTCGGTGATATGCTTGCACTGCAGAGCGCAATCCACACCATTCCTTCCGATTCCTATAATAAGCATGCGGTTTATACCGAAGCCGCTTTTATGCTCCTTCATCAGCTTCAGTACACGCTCAGGCATCAACCATTCTATCTTCTGTTCAATTTCCATGAAAACCCACCTCATTCATAAAAATTTTTATACATAACAGGTCGTCTGTCCTGCTTCAGGGGAAATGCTTTTCTTATCTCAGATACGGTCTGTCCGCTTATCTCGCAGAGGACGATACCGCACCTATCAGCGCCATCGGCCACCAGTAAGCCGTCAGGAGAAAACACCACGGAATCTCCGCAGTACTCGATCCCATCACCGTTTCCTGTACGGTTACAGCCGATGATATAGCACTGATTTTCGATGGCACGTGCCCTCAGAAGTGTGAGCCAGTGCTCTCTGCGGCTTTTCGGCCAGCTTGCACTGACGATGATACACCCACAGCTCTTTGACAGCTCCTGATAAAGCTCAGGAAAACGAAGATCGTAGCATATCGTAAGTCCTATGTACATATCGTCAATGCAGAAACACACAGGACTGCTGCCCTTTGCAAAGATCTCTCCGCCGTAAGTAAACGGATGCATCTTTGAATAGCGTGCCTGTATCTGACCCTGCTTATCTGCATACGCAAGGCGATTGTGCAGGCAACTTTAGAAAAAATTAGAAGCAATTCGAAATTGCTTATTTTTACGATTTTCTTTGCACTTTTATGTTTTGTTATCGGAGATTTTTTGAATAGTTCAAGCACATTC
>JAGAKC010000463.1 GCA_017848155.1 Oscillospiraceae bacterium
CGTACTCCATCGTTACTGTGACCACCCTTGACAAGACCGCCGACACAGCTGTTTACAACTGCTCACACGAGGATACCCCGCTGGATATCAGCTACTGCGATGACTTCCAATACTCTGACGAGTTCCTTTCCGCAAGAGGCTCTGCGCCGCTCTACACCACTGATTACGGCGGTGCATTCGAGGTAGCCGAGGTCGACGGCAACAAAGTACTTATGCAGAAGATAAACATGGACAACAAGCCCACCGACTGGAGATACAGAGGTACTCCATATCCCATCACGTCACTGGGCGATGACCGCTGGAGCAACTACACCGCTGAGATACGCTTCAGGCTTGCTGACGACAATGCAAGGAACTATGTTTCGTTCGGAGTTCGTTATCTGCTTGCGGAGCTTGACACCAATACCGCCGAAAACGGCTACAGCCTTAAGGTGAAGCCGTCAGGTGACTGGGAGCTTCGCAAAAACACTGCCGTCATCTCCAAGGGCACTGCCGACAGCTTTGACAGCACCGCATGGCACTCCATAAAGCTGACCGCAGACGGTCAGGATATCACCGCATTTCTTGACGGCAAGATGCTTGCCGAATACCATGACGAGAGCGCCTACGCTCACTCGGGCAGGGTGATGATAGGCAGCAGCCTTTACAACAACCTCTTTGATGACCTTAAGATATCGCCTGTGGAGGGAAAAAAGTCCGTCATCACAAGAGTTGACGACCACGACGCTTCCATCACCTACACGGGCAACTGGTACAGGACAGTACCTGATGGCTACGTTCATTTCAACCGTACAATCTCACGCTCCGAAAGCGCAGGCGCAGAAATGAGCTTCACTTTTACTGGAGATCATTTCGCCATCATCGGTCAGACCTCCGCAGCGACAATAGAGGTCTACCTGGACGGTGAGCTTCTTGAAACAAAGGACATCGCCGAAGCCGCCGCAAGGCAGTGCAGCTACTCCTGCGACACGACCGAGGGCACGCACGATGTAATGATAAAAGTGACCGATGGCAGCTACACGATAGACGCTGTCGAATACTAAGAACAGCTTAAGAGCCGCATGTTTCCATGCGGCTCTGCTTCATATTTCAAGATCGATAGGATCAGTTCAATCATTCTCAAGAAGCGCTTTGTAGAACTCCGAATAATCTGTGCGCTGCTTTGCTGTGAAATCTATCGCCTCACGAGGGTGACGGTTAAGCAGACCTGTCAGCATGTACTGTACATCGTAGCCCCATACAACGCCCTGCGCCTTAAGAGCAAGCATGTATCTCTCGATAAACTCCAGAACATAATAGAGATTGTACTTGGGATTCTTAAGGAAGCCAAGAAGCAGCTCCAGTGCGCAGTTTCCCGCACCTCTGCCCATTCCCTGAACAGTAGCGTCAAGGAACGAAACGCCATAGGTCATCGTTTCAACAGTGTTGGCAAATGCAAGATTCTGGTTGTTGTGAGCGTGGAAGCCGATCTGCTTGCCTGTTCCCTCAACAGCCGCAAGGTACAGCTTTGCAAGCTCGCATGCGTTTTCAGGGTACAGCGAACCGTAGCTGTCAACAAGATAGATCACGTCAACATTCGTTGCCGCAAGCATTTCAAGCGCCTGTGAAAGCTGGTCGGAGCCTGCCTGGGAGATAGCCATGATATTGCAGCTCGTTTCATATCCAAGCTCATGGAAATACTCGATCATCTCTACCGCTGCAGGTATCTGATGGATATAGCATGCGACACGCACCATGTCGATGACGCTCTCGCTCTTGGGCAGAAAGTCTGTCTTGTAATCACATCTGCCCACATCCGCCATTACAGCTATCTTCATATCAGAAGGATTGTCCCCTACTATCGCACGCAGGTCCTCCTCCTTACAGAATTTCCACTTTCCGAACTCGCTCTCCTTGAACATGTTCCTGCTTGCCTTATAGCCAAACTCCATATAATCGGTTCCGCACTTTACGTTCATCTTATAAAGTGCACGGATAAAGTCATCACTGAAATTGAAATTGTTGCAAAGACCGCCATCTCTGATAGTTGCGTCAAGGACCTTGATGTCCTTTCTTACGCTCATTAAAGTTCCTTTTCTTCCTGCCATTTTAGTTTCCTCCATATACGCTTTAGTGATTTTATTCTTTAAAGCTTTTATCTTTTAAAGTCTTAAATCGTAAACTCATTATAGCACATACTTTCACTTTTGTCAACAGGTATTTCATATTTTTTTAACATTTTCCGATCCACAGATGACGGATGAAGGCAATTGGCACAAAAAAACATGCGCCCATTCCTTTCAGAGCGCATGTTAAGCATATTTATTCCCCGAGCTTCTTAAGCGTATCCTTTCGTATCTCCTCCCGTAAAGAGGTCAGATAATCGGAAAAGGACACCTTGTCGTCCGCATAGGTCTTGTTAAGCTCGTACTCCATGGGTATCCATGTAGACAGGTCTGAAATGTTGTGCTGTATCAATGCTTCAAGCGAATCTATCGCCTTGTATATCCTTGCTTCAACGCTCTCACGCTTCGACATTTCGGCATACAGTGCTGTCATCTCACACCTGCAAGGATCAGGCAGAGCGGATACCCACTCTCCAAGCATCCTTTCCTCAGCATTCTCATTATCCTCCGTCTTTGCAAACGTGGGAATATCTCCGGTGAAAGCTTCTCCAAGATCGTGAATGATACACATCCTTGTGACCTTGTCCATGTCTGCTTCGGGAAATTCATCTTTGATGAAAAAAGCTATCAGGGTCATCATCCAGCTGTGTTCGGCTACGCTCTCATGTCTGCCGCTGGAGGTGTAGCAGTGACGGGTCTCACATTTCAGCCTTTCGGCAACAGCCAGCGCTTCCAGCAGTTTTCCAGGCTCCATATTTATCCCTCCTCTGTATTCTCCTCCACGACATCCTCAAGCAGTCCCGAATCCATAGAAAGCACACCGCTAAGCTCCTCAGCTTCTGGCGGTATTTCAGATATCTCGGTGAAAAGATTCCACGAAATATCGCCGTCATATCTGTATGCCTTTTCGAGGCTGAAGCTGAACATCCCCTGATCGCAGCCTGCAAACCGCATCACAAGCACAGCGTTGATTTTCGTCTTTGGCGATATGCTCACCGCTTTACTGCCTTCATCGCAGGGCAGCAGTAACCTGACAGAGGTAATGTCAAAGCGATAGTTCGCCGTAGCCTTGTTCTTGTTGAAAAACAGCACCGTAATATCCTTCAGACATTCGTTGATATCGTCCTCTCTCCAGTATTTCAGAAGCTTGTTCATATGCACGGTGCACCTGAAC
>JAGAKC010000464.1 GCA_017848155.1 Oscillospiraceae bacterium
CGCCCCATAAGTCCTGACCCTATCCGTCCGATACTTAAGACCATTCTGCTGACAGAAGCCTTTCAGCTCCTTGTTGTACTGGTTGGCTTTCTGCCGCACAGCTCTAGCGCCCTCGGCATCTCCTGCGGCGTCAAGCATATCTGCCTCGGTCTTGCTTCTGCGCACCTTTCGCTCTAATTCACGCTGCTTGCAGACCTTGTAATACAGCTCCTCGTCATTATCGCCGTACTCCTCCGAGGTGCTTGCTGTCCTTGTGAACAGACCGTCGGAAACTCCTCTCGGGCGATGTCCGCAGTTGATACCGAACAATCCGTCAGGCTCGCCGTAGCTCGTCTGCGACAGCGGATAGACCTTGTATTTCCGCCCGTTGAGGTCGGTTATCTCGGTGGTGCGCCCACTCCTGCTGATGAGCTTGCCCTGCCACGGTCGGCACTTAGGGCGGCTCCCCGGGTGTGAGCTTACCTCAAACACATCCTGTCCGAGTGAGTCCATCACGCCGAATGCCGCAGAGGTCGCAGTGTTCTTGACGGTATTGCGGATGTCCATGTTGACGTAGGCCTCGGGCGACCATTCCCGTCCCAGCTTATCCACAAATGCAGGAATGCCCTTTTTCGCCATCTCATGGATAGTGTCCCGTACAGCCTTCGTGCGAGCCGTAGTGCCGCTCACGACAGCGGCAGTGTTGCTGTTAAGGGTGTCGAGAAAGTCCTGTTTATTGCCGATTTCTTTCTGCAATCGCCGAAGCTCTGTTGCGCTGCGTCCATGCAGCGCTTTGGCTTCGGCACTCGCAACATCGTGTTGCCGCCGCATTTCCTCGGACATCTTATCCGCAACGGTATTGACCGCCCTGACATAGCTGCTGCCTGCCTTGTACTGCATGACGGTGTTGACCTGGTTGTATACGTCCGCCGCCTGATTGCGATAGTGCTTTATGGTCTGCTTTGCGCTCTCGGAGAACTCCTCATTCTGCCACATGGAAGAAAGTCCGTCCTCCGCAAGCGTTGCCTCGATAGCCGCCTGTATCGTGTCGGCATAGTCCTCGGGAAGTCCCCTTGTCATGGAGCTTATTATCTTCGCCGCATCCTTTTTGAGCAGTCCCATCTGCGTCAGCTGCTTTATCTGCCATTTACTGACTTCATTGAGGGAATGTGTATCGTTAAGGGTGAGCTGCTGCGCTATCTTCACCAGCAGCCGCTGCTCTACCTCCATGTAAGTATCTGCGAGTGGCGCAGCCAGATTCAGTGCTTCCAGCGCAGTCATTCTTACTCACCCTTTCCGAACATATCCAGTCCCGTGCCGCCGATATCGCTCTCCCTGCTTATCTGCTCCGACATGGCGAGCGCTGCGGCTTCGTCTATACCGTAGATGTCCATGAGCGCTTTCTGACGGGATATCAGACCTGCGCTGTACAGCTTTATCGCACGGTCGGCGACGGTGTTGATGTCCTCGACGATATTGTCCCTCCAGCTCACCGTGACAGCCTCGCACTCACGCTCCGTTGCAAGGAACAGCGCCGCATGGACTATATCCTCAATGGCTTCTGTCAGCAGGTTCTTGTTGGTGCGGACAGTCCTTGCGGACTTGCTCTCCTGTGCGATTATCTCGGTGGCAGTTTTCACTCCCTGCTGAACATCAAAGCTGAACGTGCCTGCGGAAAGACCCGTCTGCATGCACAGGATATTCAGCAGCGCATTTATTGCCGCAACATGCTCCTCCACACGAAGCTCTGTCGTGCTGTCGGTTATCTTTAAGCTCTCCCTGTCCTCTGTTCTGAGCGCAACGAAAGCCTCGTCATCAGCGTCGAAGTATCGTTTAGGCTCACCCGATTCAGGGTCGATGACGGTGCGTATACAGCCATCGGGAACGATGATGCGCTTCTTGCCGAGCACGAACTCTCTGACAAGGCTGTCAAAGACCGTGTCAAGGCTTTTCAGCGTATCAAGACAGTCCGCATAAACGCTCATGCCGAGCGGAGTGCAGTAGCGTGTGTTGTTGCTGACCGCAGGTCTTATGTACGCAAACATCGGGATATCCGTGTCGTAGCTCACCGTCTGCGGAAGCTCGGGGAACAGCTCCGCAAGCGGCACCTCCCTGCCAAGCTCCCTGTCGGAAGCCGACTTGTACAGCCTGAACCGTGCACCGCCCCTGAACTGGTGTTCAAGCAGCGTGTAGATGTCCTTATCCCTTGCCGTCACCGAGATGAATACAGCCTCGGTGATGCGCCTGCCGTCCCATCTGACGGGGACGAACCTGTCCGCAGGGATGTAGTCGATACGCACCTCGCCGTTGTCGAGATACGCTTTCATCGCACCGCCGCCCAGAGCGTAAACGGTGGAGAGCAGCTCGGGGAGCCTGTCCCAGAAGCTGTTCTGTTCAAGGATATCGGAAAGGAGTTGCTGCTCACCGCCGCTGACAGCGATGTCGCACTGCTCCGCAAAGGTCATGGCGGAAAGGCTGTCGCACAGGGTCTTTGCCATGTTGAGCCTGAGGAGCTGCCTGCTGCCGTGGGAGAACAATCCGCCCTTCTTCGTGTTCTGCCATGGCGGCGAGTTCTCATAAACTCCTCGCCATGTGTTCAGCCTGTCCGAGCAGAATGCGCTCACATCAGCGGCTATTTCTGTCCCGAATGCTTTTGCTATGCTGTTTATGTCCATTATTTCCTCACCTCTATCAGGTCTGACATATACGGCTCCAGTGCATATTCCAGCGCATCAAGGCTGTCTATGTTGGAGCTGCCGTCATCAAGTCTTTTGTCGTTCAGGCTCCTGCTGTCCCACACACAGGACGTGAGCGCTTCGATGGTATGCTTACAGTGCCGCATGACGAAGAACCGCCCCTGCGCCATCATCATTGAGCAGAACCAGATACGGTCTATTATCTCACCCTTACGGGCATTGTGCACCTCAACAGGTATCTTCCTGCGGTGTACGGCTGTCCTGATGCCCTTTACGAGCGTTGTTTCGGCGCTGTCGCAGTACATGTCGCCCAGCCTATACCTGCTCTTGCAGCGAGTTATGAACTCGCATACATCGTCCGTCAGCGTTTCAGGGTCGATGACCTCTTTCCGGTAGTACTCCTCCAGCACCACGATGCGCTTAAAGCCACGGGTGATGCCGACCAGCGCCGCCGCATGAGCCGAGCCGTTTCCGCCGAAGTCCAGTCCGCACACGCCAAGCATCAGGTCATCGGGCAGCGCATCCAGCAGATACCGCTCGGTGTCGTTTGCGAAGTCACGGTAGATGACGCCCTCTGCAGCCTTCCATAAGCCGAGGATGAAGCGGTCATAAAAGATGCCCGTGTACTCTTTTTTCAGCGCCGCAACGTATTCGGGGTCAAGGGTCGTGTTGTCGTCGATAAGAAAGACCATGCGGAAGATATCCTCCGACAGGTCATCGTTTGCGAGGTACTCCTTAAGCAGCCAGTGTGACGGCGTGTCGGGGTTGGTGGTAGCTATCAGCTTCGCACCGCTGACCGAAAGACGGGACAGCAGCATCACGAAGAAATCACGGGGAAACAGCGTCAGCTCGTCGCAGTACGCACCGCCGAGGGTGATACC
>JAGAKC010000047.1 GCA_017848155.1 Oscillospiraceae bacterium
CCTCACGTCTGTCGGGCTTTGCAGGGTTATAGCAGAGGATATGTACCTTTCTGCCTCTTTCGGCGTCAAACGCAGAGAACTCCACTGCGGGAATGACGTTTACGTTATAGCGCTTGCCCAGCACCGCCGCCCTTGACGATGAAGCAAGGCTGTCGTGGTCGGTTATCGCAAGGTACCGCACATCATCCCTGTCCGCCTGTCGTATGATATCGGAAATGCCGAGGGAACCGTCGGAAATGGTGGTGTGACAATGTAGATCTGCTTTCATAAAATATTCTCCTCACTGCAATTTTCAGACGACCATTCACATTTCCATATCGAAAACGCAATTAGCCATTAAATATTATACACTATTTTAATGAATAATGCAAGCGTTTTTTGTCGTTTTTTTGACAAAATATCTCATTTGGTATCATATTCAACGTTACAAAGGACCAGGTTGCCAAAATAGAAAAGATGTGCTAAAATTAAGATACAGAACTGTTTCGGGGTGAAAGGCGGCGGAAAAATGGAAGCTAAGGCATATGAGGGAGCGCTGGGTGCGTCGTATACGGCGGAGGGCACTGATTTTGCGGTGTGGTCGCCCTGTGCGGAGGATGTAACACTGCGGCTGTATGAGAGCGGCGACGGGGAGTGCCTTTTGTCGGAGGCAAATATGCGCATGGACAGCTTCGGCGTATGGAGAGCGCATGTATCGGGCGACCTTGACGGCAGGTACTACACCTACCTTTTCACTCACGGGGGAGCGCAGTATGAAGCGCCCGATATATACTCGAAAAGCGCAGGACTAAACGGCAGGCGCAGTTTCATTTTCCGTGACGACAGCGCCTTTCCCGACGGCTGGGAGGACGACCGTCCCGTTAAGCTGAAAGCGCCGTCTGACGCAGTGATATACGAGCTTCATGTACGTGATCTTTCGATGGACGGGCACGGCAGCTTTGAGCTTCGCGGCTGTTTCGGCGCACTGTGCGAGGAGGGGACGGTAAACTCCTTCGGGGACAGCGTCGGGACAGACTACATCGCATCTCTCGGAGTTACCCACGTGCACCTGCTTCCCGTGATGGAAAACGGCAGCACCGATGAAGCTGCGCCCGAATATAACTGGGGCTACGACCCTCATCTCTACAACGTGCCCGAGGGCAGCTACAGCACCGCTCCCCGTGACGGCAGGAGCCGAGTGAGGGAGTTAAGGGAGCTTGTGATGGCGCTGCATCGGCGTGGCATCGGAGTTATTTTCGACGTGGTGTACAATCACACTTATCTTACGGACGGCTCGCCCTTTGAAGCAGCATATCCGGGATACTGGTACAGACATGACGGGGAGCGATATTCCAACGGCTCGGGCTGCGGAAACGAGCTTGCCACCGAGCGTCCCATGGTGCGCCGCTTCATCTGCGACAGCCTTTGCGCTATCGCCCGTGACTACCACGTGGACGGCTTCCGCTTTGACCTTATGGGACTTATCGACATCACCACGATGGATCTCTGCTCACGCAGCTTAAAAAAGATAAACAAAAGCATGCTCCTCTACGGCGAGGGCTGGACAGGCGGAGCCTCGCCGCTGCCCGAAAAACGGAGAGCGCTCAAGCACCACGTGAAGCGGTTAAGACACATTGCGGTGTTTTCGGATGATTTCCGTGACGGGGTGAAAGGCTCGGTATTTGACAGCCGTGACCGTGGCTATGTAAACGGAGTATACAGCGACGAGCGCAGGGAGCTTATAAAATCCGTCATGTGCGGCGGAGTTTTTCATCACGGCATACGGCGCAGCGAGGCGCAGTGCTGGGCAGGCGCTCCCGTGCACTGCGTGAATTATGTGGAGGCGCACGACAATCTTACGCTTCACGACAAGCTGGTGTGCTCCATGCCGCATGCAGACGATGCGGAGCGGCTTCGTGTCGGACGGCTTGCGGCGGCGCTGGTGCTGCTGTCACAGGGTATCCCCTTCATACAGGCAGGTCAGGAGCTTCTGCGCTCAAAGCCTGACGGAAAAGGCGGCTTCGTGCAGGACAGCTACAACTCGCCCGACAGCATAAACTGCATAAAATGGGATGATGTGACGGCGCACCGCAGCACCGTGGAGTATTACAGGGGACTTATTGCGATAAGGAAGCGCTTTCCCGAGCTTCGCATGACCACGGCGGAGGAGGTGCGGCATATCCGCTTCACCGACCTTTACGGGGGCGGCTTCGTCATGTATGCGGGGGAGCTCGTGCTGGTGGTGCAGCCCTGCCGCAGAAAGGCTGCGGTGCGGCTTTCGGGCAGCTTCGCAGTGCTCGCTGACGGCGACAGAGCCTCTCCCGAGCCACTCCGCACCGTCAGCGGAAGAGCCGTCTGCATGCCGCAGAGCATACTTCTGCTGAAAAAAGCGGATAATTGACAAAATCCGTCAGCTGTGCTATACTGAAACACGCAAAAGGAGGCAGAATAAATGAGCAATGATAAAAACAAAAAGATAGACTTCAAAAAGCTGATGCCGTATATCACGGCGGTAGTGATACTTATTGTCGGAGTTTTGTTCAAGGACCAGCTGGTGGGAATATTCGGAAGCACCGATGGCGCTTCGGGCGGCTCGTCCTATTCGCAGACGGTGTCCGATACATCCTCGTCAGCGCCTGCTGCAACTACCACAACAGCGGCAACGACCACGACAGCGGCAGCTACC
>JAGAKC010000465.1 GCA_017848155.1 Oscillospiraceae bacterium
ATTGTATACTTATAATCATTATAGCACAAATGCTCCGATAATGGTAGTCCTTTTTTGAAAAAAGACATAAAAAAACCGCCGCACCGATGTTTGTCGGCACGGCAGGTTATGACTGTCACAGCTTTTTTGAATACAGAAAGCAGCTCAGCGGAGTCTTTCTGTCACGGATGGTGATGACTATATCACGCTGCGCCTCACGGGTGAAGCCACGTCTGTCGTAAAGGGCATAGGTGCAGCAGGAATCGGTGTAGAGGTATACCGTCCTGCCCTTTTCACGGCGTGAAAGCTCCTGAAGCAGCAGCGTGCCTATCCCCTGTCCGCAGAGGTCGGGGTCGGTCACGAAAAAGCCTATCTCCCCGTCAGGGTCGCAGCGTGCGGTAAACTCCCTGTGCATCTCCTCGTTTGCGGTATCGTAGTCGGAGCCTGCACCCCTGAAGGCTATGCCCATTAAAAGGTCGCTCACGGCTACGAAGCAGCTCCCGAAAAGGCTGCGGCAGGCACGCTTCTCGCCACGAAGCTCCGCAATAAGCACCCCCAGCAGCCTGTCCCCCGAGTATGCCGCAAGCACCTGCGTCGCCCTTGTAAGCTCCTTATAGAAAAGGTACCGTGTGTAGAGCATCTGCTCGCTGCGCCTGTCGGTGTAGCGGTCGGTGCCCATCCCCGTCACGGAAAACTCCATCGCCCTGCGGCGGTCACGCCGTTTCAGCGGTCGGATAACTATATCCATCACAGTGTAAAGGTGCGCTGTGACGCTTCTGCACGGTATTGGGACGGGGTAACTCCCACCGCCTTGCGGAAAGCACGGCTGAAATAGTTTGAATCGGCAAAGCCGCAGCGCAGCGCCGTTTCCGTCACGGACAGCACGCTGTCACGCAGCAGCGAGCACGCATGACGTATGCGGATATTCATGAGATACTTCTGCGGAGTGGTGTTGTAGGCTGCGGAAAAAAGCCTTATGAAATGTCGCTGTGAGTAGTGTGAGATATCCAGCACGCTTTCGATGGAGATATCCTCCATGTAGTGATTCTCCATAAAAGCGGCAGCCTCTGCCATGCCCGATATCTCCCTGCTCTTTTCGGGAGCGTCGTAAAGCCGTGACAGCTTCACCACTATCTGCATGAAGCAGGACAGCAGCATGGTCTTTTTCCCAGGAAGCTCTGCGGAATACTCCTTTACCGCATGGTCAAGCAGCTGCTCCACCTCGGCGAAATCCGCAGGCTGGAGCTTAAGCCTGCTGCGGAAGCCCATATCCTTGTTGAACTGTGCTTCAAGCAGGAAAAGCGCATGAAAGCCCGAGTGCCGCTTGATATCGTGGTCGCCGCCCAGCAGCGCTTCGGGTCTGAACATCATATTGCACAGCCTTAACCCGTGCACATCGTCATAGCCGTGCCGTATGCCGCTGCCCATGACAAAGACATCGCCCTTTTTTATAGGAAAGCGCTCGCCCTCGACAACATGCTCGGCGCTGCCTGACATGACCACCACAAGCTCCGAAAAGTCCTCGTGCCCGTGTATG
>JAGAKC010000466.1 GCA_017848155.1 Oscillospiraceae bacterium
TGCTGATACTGCTGATACTGCTGATACTGCTGATACTGTGGTTGCTGTACTTGCTGTACTTGCTGTGAATATTGCTGTGCAGGCTGCTGATACTGCTGTACCTGCTGTACTTGTTGTACTTGTTGAACTTGTTGAACAGGCTGAACGGGCACTTCCCGTGCCTTAGTTCCGCATTCGGGGCAGAATAACTGTCCGTCGTTCAGCTTATGACCGCAATTTCTGCAAAACATTCCACATCCTCCTTTACACTCGGGCGGAGATATCAGATAAGCTCCGCAATGTCGATGTTCTCTCCTGTAAGACCAACGTAAGCGCCGTCAGCTGCTTCAGCTGCGTCCTTATGCGCAAGCAGCCACTTGTTGCATGCACGCAGCCACTTGTCCTCCTCGTTCACGGGAGCGATGTCGGGCTTGTCCGTGTTAGTGCCCTTGGGCAGCACGATAACTACCTTGAAGCCTGCGCCCTTTTCAGCGCTGCAGGGAGCGTAGTGCAGCGTCGTAGCGTACACCTCTACCACCTGACCTGCCTTTGCCCTGAAAGCCATCACCTTTGAGGTGTCCAGCTTGCCGTCGATGATGTCGTCCATCTTAGCAACGAGAAGTATAAAGTCGTACAGACCGATGTTAAGCTCGCTGTCACGGTGGTACTCAAGGCAGTTGAGCTTTGTGTTGTGACCGTTGCAGTAGCCAAGCTGTATCGGCATGCCGCCGTAAGCGTTGTTCTGGAGCTGACCGAAAAGGCAGGTGCTCTCAAGCGACGCAACGCTCGGCACGTATGCAACTCCCTCGGGCAGGGGCGTGGTGTCCTCCAGTGCCTTTAAAAGGCAGGTGGTGTCATAGCCGTCCAGCACCTTGCCGTAGGGTGCAAATTCCTTGTCCAGTACGGAATAGATCTTCATAGTGATTACGTCCTTTCTGTGTATGTAGTCCTTTTATTACATGCCGTGCAGCGGCTCGAACCTGTACCGCTGCTTCACATCGGGGTATTTCTCCCTGTCCACCTCGGACAGAAACATGCTGACAGGTCTTGCGTACAGCTTCTTATCCCCGTACAGCGCACGGTAGATGACGAGCGTTTCTTCTGTTTCGGTGTGCATTGCCGTGCCTATCATCTCGTAGGTGTACGCTTCGGGGCAACTTTCAAGCTCCTGCCGTGACAGCAGCTCTCTTTTGAAGTGCTGAACTGTCATGCCGCAGGTGAGTTCCTTTTCCGTCATATCATTCACCCTCGAACAGGGGAGTGGAGAAGTAGCGCTCTGCCGTGTCGGGGAGCACGGTCACGACCGTCTTGCCCCTGCCGAGCTTCTTTGCGAGCTGCTTTGCGGCTGCGACATTTGTACCTGCGGAGATGCCGCACATAAGTCCCTCCAGCCTTGCGAGGTCCTTTGCCGTTTCGATAGCCTCCTCGTCAGTTACGATGTACACGTTGCTGTAGATGTTCTGATTCAGGTTTTTGGGGATGATGCCGTCGCCTATGCCCATCTGCAGGTGAGTGCCGATGGTGCCGCCTGCGAGTATTGCGGCATTCTGCGGCTCTACCGCCCATATCTCGATGTCGGGGTACTGTGCTTTCAGAGTTTCGCCGATGCCGCTCAGCGTGCCGCCCGTGCCTATTCCCGAGCAGAAGCCGTGAATCTCCTTGCCTGCCTGCTCCAGTATCTCAAGACCCGTGTGGTGCTTGTGCACCAGCGGATTTGCCCTGTTTTCAAACTGCTGGGGTATGTAGACGTTGGGGTCTTCAGCTCTCATGCGCTCTGCGGTGCGAAGGCACTCGTCGATGCACTCGCCGATGTTGCCGTCGTCGTGCACCAGCTTCACCTCTGCGCCGTAGTGCTTTACCAGCATCCTGCGCTCACAGCTTACGGAATCAGGCATGATTATCACGGTCCTGTAGCCACGCACAGCTCCCACCAGTGCAAGACCTATGCCCTGATTGCCGCTGGTAGGCTCAACGATTATGGTGTCCTTGTTGATGATGCCGTCACGCTCCGCCGCAAGTATCATGTTGTACGCCGTGCGTGTCTTTATCGAGCCGCCCACGTTCAGTCCCTCAAACTTCACCAGTATCTCGGCGCTGTCCTCGTCCACCATCCTGTTAAGACGTATCAGCGGTGTATGTCCGATAACTTCAAGTATGTTGTTGCTTATCATATTCAGTTGTCCTTTCAGATGTGCTTATCTGTAGATCGGTGCGTATTCCGCCTGTAGTATCATATGCGCCGTCCGCACCTTTTGTCACACAAAATTATCCTTTTATATTATAATAGTATTGGCTCCTGTTGTCAAGTAGATTTCCCTTGTTTGAGCCGCTCCCGTGCTCCCGTTTTATTTTTTGAAAAATTTTTTAATTTTTTTTGAAAAAGCTATTGACAAAGTTATCTGGTTGTGGTATAATCTAATAGTCGTCAGGGAGAGGACATGAGAGATCAGCGAACTGATGAAAAAAAGAATACATTTGCGAGTGTGCTGGAATAGGCAGACAGGCTAGCTTGAGGTGCTAGTGTCCGTATAGACGTGTGGGTTCAAGTCCCGTCACTCGCACCAACTATTTTTAGTGAAAAAGATATTATGCCCGCAAACGGCTTGATAAAGCCACTTGCGGGCATATATCTTTGCAAAAATCAAAAATATGCATCCGTAGATATTTTTTGTGGAA
>JAGAKC010000467.1 GCA_017848155.1 Oscillospiraceae bacterium
CATTTCAAGCTGGTCGTAAACAGCTACGGCGGATTAAGAGTATCACGTGACGCTATCCGTTACGATGAAAATGAAGAACGTGGCGTTTTCGTCGTGCGCGGAAGCAGCCTTGTGTTCAAGAAGATAAATGTTCTTTACTGGGGCGAGGATTATATAATCTGCTCTCAGGAAGAGGACGACAGCTACCTTAAGCTGTATGATGAGATAGTCATAGAGGGCAAGGATCTGCATGATGGAAGAGTTGTTGAGTAACACGCAGACCAGCTTTGAGGATATCAAAGAAAGCTACACGCAGGTCTGCGACAACATAAAGAAAGTGCTTTCTGCGACAGGCAGGAGCGACAAGGTGCAGTTGATGGCGGTCACCAAAACGGTAGACCCCGAAAGGATCAACTATGCAATAGACCTTGGTATAGACCTGTTGGGTGAAAACCGTGTTCAGGAGTTTCTGGACAAGCGTGACAGCTACAAAAAAGCTGAAGTACATTTTATCGGCGGACTTCAGACCAACAAGGTAAAATACATAATCGATAAGGTGTCAATGATCCACTCCGTTGACAATGCAAGGCTGGCACAGGAGATAAGCCGCCGTGCAGGTCAGCACGGACTGGTCATGGATATATTGGTGGAGGTCAATATTGGCGAAGAGCAGACAAAAGGGGGCATATCTCCCGAGAGCGTCAGAGGATTCTGCGCTGAGGTGCTCGAACTGCCTAATATCAGGCTCAGGGGACTTATGACCATTCCGCCGCCCGGGTGTTCGGAAAAGATATTTGCAATGATGCAGGAGCTTTTTCAGAATATCAAGGCAGAGCCGCCGCAGAACAGCAACGAAAAAAACATGCTGTTCGATACGCTTTCCATGGGAATGTCGGGCGATTACGAAGTGGCTGTTAAGTATGGGGCCACAATTATCCGCATAGGCTCAGGCCTGTTCGGATACAGAAAATATAACAAATAAAAGCGAATGCGCTCACACGAGGGCATATCAGCATTTCGGGGAAAACAGTCAGGGGATAATATATTCTGGAGGCTTTTTGCGTCGAAGTGTGATATTGCTTTCGGTGATACATTCACGGAGAATTGGAGGAAAATATCATGGCATTTTCAGATTTACTGGCAAGATTCCGTCAGACAGACGACGAGTACGCAGAGGACTACGATGAGTATGTAGATACTTCTTCTTCCGCTGTAACAGAGGAAGAGGCTGCTGCACCTGCGCCTAAGTTCAGTTCCACAAGGAATGAAAAGGTGCTCAATATGCACAGCAGTATTGGTGGCTCTACACTGGTAGTTCTCAAGCCCAAGGATTACAACGACATCATGAAGGACGCTGTTCGCTTCCTCAAGGAGAACGCTATCGTTATCCTTAACCTCGACAACGTTACCGCTGAGGCAAGAATGAGGATCGTTGACTTCATGACAGGTGTTATTGCTGTTATCGACGGCAAGATGGAGAGGATCGCAAGCTGTACATACACAGTTACCCCCAGAAATGTAAGCCTTCAGGGCGATCTGGTAGAGTACGAGCAGTTTGAATGATCTGTGTCTTTTCAATTGCTTAACGAAGAGGAGAGGTACCTGTCCGCACACATTGCGGATCTGCAGCGACTGAGCGTAAGGTCGGGCGTGCCGAGGTTTTCGGCGTTCCTTAACGAGCGTGAGGCGGTAGTTGCCGATAATTCGGTCAAGGGTGCCCCCCGCTTTTTCGGGGGATACGAGGGCGCATCAAGGGTGATCTGTGGTTTTTTACAGGATACCTATGCTGAGGAGCTTTCGCCCTCCGATATATTTCCGATATCTCCGGTCACTTTCACCTTCAGAAAGACTGATGTGCTGTCGCACAGGGATATTCTCGGCGCACTGCTTTCGCTTCAGATAAAGCGGGAGATGGTGGGCGATATCCTGACAGATGAGGGCTATGCTGTGGTGTTTGTCCACAACGCTGCGGCTGAGCTGGTGCGAGGCATCAGCAAGATCGGAAGGGTCGGAGTCTGCCCCGAGGACGGGATAACAAGACTGCTTCCCGTACAGCAGACAAAACGTATTGAAACCACTGTTTCTTCTCTGCGGCTTGACTGTATCGTCAGTGCTGCGGTGAATATATCAAGAGAGAGATCCGCATCGCTCATTAAATCGGGCATGGTAAATGCGGACTTTTCTCCATGCTTAAATGTCAGTTCTGAGGTGAGGGAGAATACCGTCATATCAGTTCGTGGCAGCGGCAGGTATCGCCTGTCGGAGATAAGCGGAGAGACCCGGAAGGGCAGGATCCGTGTGGTAATAGAAAAGTATATCTGACGCCATCGTCGTCGGATACGGTCGGTTCCCCTGCGGACAGACCGCCCCATGTACACGCTGCTTTAGGCGGCTTTAAAAAGGAAGGAAGAAAGACCCATGAACGCAAAGGATATATTGGCAAGGCGGTTTGAGAAGGCAACGTTCAACGGCTACAAGACAGAGGATGTTGACGAGTTCCTGAGAGAACTTTCCAGCGAATTTGCTCAGCTCCAAAAGGAAAAGAACGAGCTTGAACGCAAGCTGGAGGTGCTTGCCGATAAAATACGCGAGTACCGCGATGACGAGGACGCTCTGAAAGATGCGCTGCTTATGGCGCAGAAGCAGGGTAACCAGATAATCAGCGAGTCCAAGAATCAGGCTGAAAAGCTGAAAAAGGAGACCGACGAGGCTGTTGCAAAGCAGCTGGCCGAGGCAAAGGCAAAGTCCGAAAAGATGATAAAGGATGCCGATGATTATGCAAAGCGCATGACAAAGGAGTCCAATGAGCGTGCAGATAAGCTTGTCAAGGATGCACGTGTAAAGGCAGAGGAGATCAATAATCTCATGCAGCGTCAGATCGAGGTGCAGCAGACTGTACTTCAGAAAACACGCAAGGAAGCGGACGAATACCGCAACAGAATCATTTCCGCATATAAGGCTCAGATCGAGCTTGTAAATAAACTTCCCGAGACCTGTGAGAACGAGTTCGTAAGAAACGCCGCACAGGAAGTGGAAAAGCGTGAGGCAGAGCGTGCAAAGAGCGCTGCCGCAGCAAAGCAGCAGGCACAGAAGCAGAAGGCTGTAGAGCAGTCAAAGGCTGCTGCGCCAAAGCCTGCTCCCGTTAAAGAAGATGCAAAGCAGGAGGAAAAGCCTGCAGCACCCGTGAATGAGGATGCAAAGTCTGCAGAGGACGAGCCTTTCAAGAGCGTTCCTGTAGATGATGACAAGGCAAAAACAGGCGAGTTTGAGATGCCGCCCTTCTTCAGCGCTAATTCCGAAAAGAAGAAGCGCCACGGTGACCTTCAGTTTGGTAAGAACAAATAAATATATAAATGTAAGGAGATAGCACCATGTCAGAGGATTTTAACAGCACACTTAATCTTCCACAGACCGAATTCCCCATGCGAGGTAATCTTCCCAAAAGAGAGCCTGAGATGCTCGAAAAGTGGGAGAAGGATCGCATATACTATGCGCTTTCCGAAAAGAATAAGGGCAAGCCGTCCTATACTCTTCACGACGGACCTCCCTATGCAAACGGAAATATCCATATCGGTACGGCTCTGAATAAGATCCTTAAGGATATCATTGTTAAATATAAGAGCATGATGGGCTTCAATGCAAACTATGTTCCCGGTTGGGACTGCCATGGTCTGCCCATCGAGCTTAAGGCTATAAAGCAGATCGGCGCTGACAGCGGTACTATCGACCCTGTTACTCTTCGTAAGAGCTGCCGTGAGTTCGCTCTTTCCTGTCTGGACGATCAGAAGGCACAGTTCAAGCGTCTTGGCGTATGGGGCGATTTCGACGATCCTTATCTCACCATCAAGCCTGAGTTTGAGGCAAAGCAGGTAGAAGTGTTCGGTGAGATGGTTAAGAAGGGCTACATCTACAAGGGTCTTAAGCCTGTGTACTGGTGTGCAGACTGCAACACTGCGCTTGCAGAGGCTGAGATCGAGTATCAGGATGATCCCTGCTTCTCTATCTATGTAAAGTTCCCCCTTACAGACAGCAAGGGCAAGTTCGATGATCTCGGTATAGATCTTTCCAAGGCTTATGTTGTTATCTGGACGACCACAACATGGACGCTTCCCGGTAACCTTGCAATCTGCCTTGGTCCCAACTACGAGTACACTTTCGTTAAGGTCGAGGACGAAAACAGCAAGTCCTTCGGAGAATATCTTCTGATGGCTGCTGAGCTGGTTCCCGCTGTTATGGAAGCTACAGGTATCACAAAGTACTCCACTGTAGGCTGCTTCACAGGCGCGGAGCTTGAGCTCATCGAAACAGATCATCCCTTTATGGGCAGAAGATCTCCCGTTATCGTTGGCGACCACGTTACACTTGAGAGTGGTACAGGATGCGTTCACACAGCCCCCGGCTTCGGTGTGGAGGACTTTGAGGTCTGCATGAAGTACAAGGGAATGTTCGAGATCGTGGTTCCCGTAAACGAAAAGGGTATCCTTACAGAAGAAGCAGGTCCCTTTGCAGGTCTTAAGACAGGCGATGCAAACAAGGTGATCGCACAGCGTCTTGAGGATGACAATACTCTTCTTGCAATGCAGAAGATCGTTCACCCCTATCCCCACTGCTGGAGATGCCATGAGCCTATCATCTACCGTGCTACAGATCAGTGGTTCTGCAGCGTTGACATGTTCAAGGATGAGGCTGTAAAGGCTATCGAAGGCGTTAAGTGGATCCCCGACTGGGGCGAGGAGCGCATCAAGAACATGGTCAACATGCGTTCCGACTGGTGCATCTCCCGTCAGAGAAGATGGGGCGTACCGATCCCTATGCTCTACTGTGAGGACTGCGGTGCTACCATCGTAAACGATAAGACAATAAAGGCTACTTCTGACCTGTTCAGAGCTGAAAGCTCCGATGCATGGTACAGCAAGGATGCTTCCGAGTTCATCCCTGCCGACGTAAAGTGTGAGTGCTGCTGCGGTAAGTTCCGCAAGGAGATGGATATTTTCGACGTATGGTTCGATTCCGGTGTAACTCATGCTGCTGTTCTGCAGGAGCGTCCCGAGCTGTCCTGGCCCGCTGACCTCTATCTTGAGGGCTGCGATCAGTACAGAGGCTGGTTCCAGTCGTCGCTTCTGACCTCCGTTGCAACAACAGGTCAGGCTCCCTACAAGGCTGTATGTACTCACGGCTGGGTAGTTGACGGCAAGGGCGAGCAGATGCACAAGTCCAAGGGCAACGTTATCCTCCCCGAGGAGGTCATCAAGCAGTATGGTGCAGATGTGCTCCGTCTGTGGGTTGCTTCCCTTGACTTCCACAACGACATGAGAGTGTCCCAGGATATGCTGAAGCAGCTGTCCGAGGCATACAGAAAGATCAGAAACACAGCAAGATTCATTCTCGGTAATCTGGGCAACGGCGATGGCTTTGACCCCGATACAGAGATGGTTGCTCTTGATAAGATCAGCGATATCGACAAGTGGGCACTGTCCCGTCTTGACGCTGTTATTGAGAAGGTTAAGGCTTCCTATGAGAGCTTTGACTTCTATCTGGCATACCACGCTATCCACAGCTTCTGTGTAGTTGATATGTCCAACTTCTATCTTGATATCGTTAAGGATACACTGTACTGCTCTGCTGAGAAATCTCCCGAGAGAAAAGCAGTTCAGACCACAATGTATATCATTCTTGATTCGCTTGTAAAGCTCATCGCTCCTATCCTTACATTCACAGCAGATGAGATCTGGCAGTTCATGCCTCACAAGTCCACAGATGATCTGCGGGGTGTTCCGTTCAACACTATGGCTGAAAAGACAGGTGTTGCCGTTGACGCTGCGTTCGAGGCAAAGTGGAGCAGGATCCATGCTGTACGTGACGATGTGCTGAAGGCTCTTGAGGAAAAGAGAACAGCAGGTGTTATCGGTAAGGCGCTTGACGCAGGTGTCAAGCTGTACGCTGATGACAAGACTGTTGCAGAGTTCTCTGCATACGGCGAGCTTGCTGCTGTGTTCGGTGTATCTTATGTAAGCATCGAAAACGGCGAGGGTGAGTTCAAGGGCGCAGTTGAGGGCGTTTCCGTGACAGTTGAGAAGGCTGAGGGCGAGATGTGCGAGCGCTGCTGGTCACATGCTTCCACAGTTGGTTCTGTTGCAGAGTTCCCGCATATGTGTGCACGCTGTGCAGCTGTAATGCTTGACCTTAAGTAATTACTATAAACAGGGGGAGGGGTTTGTCCCCTTTCCCTGTGTTTTTTTGAGAGGAAACATATTGAAAGATACAATCAAGACTAATAGCCTTTCGGTCACTGTAAGGGTGCTGCTCGGTCTTTTGCTGGCTGCGGTGCTTGCAGGCGTTGATCAGCTAACAAAGTGGCTGGTGGTCTCAAATATGGAGCTGCACGAGTCTATCCATCTTATTATGATAGGCGATACGCAGGTGCTGAATTTTTCATACTATCTGAACGATGGCTCGGCATTCAGCATGTTTGAGGGGCAGACTACGATGCTGGTCGCAGTGACCTGCCTTATGATGGGCGGAATGGTAATAGCCATGCTGCTCAAAAAGGTGCAGAGGACATCTTACATCCTTGCTTTTTCGCTGGTGATAGGCGGCGGTGTCGGCAATCTTATCGACAGGCTGTTCAACGACGGAAATGTTATTGACTTTATTGATGTAAGGATCATCAACTTCGCAATATTCAATTTCGCTGATATTTGCGCAGTGTGCGGCGGTCTGCTGCTTTGTGCACTGGTCATTGCTGATGAGATAAGAGAGAAGCGGGAGGCTAAGAAGGCTAAAGAAGCCAAAGAAGCCAAAGAAGCGCCTGCTGCTGATGATAATGATGAAGATGCGGCTTTGTCGGATGAGATGACGGTCGCTTTAGATGAACAGAACGATGGAAACGATTGAGTTTGTTTCGGCAGGCGGAGTGCGGCTGGATAAGCTGATATCAGAGCAGACCGAGCTTTCAAGAAGCGCTGCGGCACGGCTTATCGAGCAGGGCAGCGTTATGGTGGACGGCAAGGCGGCAGGAAAGAAGGACATTCCTCCTGTAGGTGCGGTGGTCACTGTGTCGGTGCCCGAGCCACAGAGCGTTGATATCCTGCCTGAAAATATTCCGCTTGAAATAGTGTATGAGGATGATGACCTGCTGGTGGTGAACAAGCCTAAGGGCATGGTCGTACATCCTGCCGCAGGACACTACAGCGGTACTCTGGTGAATGCGCTTATGTATCACTGCGGTGACAGGCTGTCGGGAATAAACGGGGAGATACGCCCCGGAATAGTTCACAGGATAGACCGTGATACAAGCGGACTTCTGATGGTGGCAAAGAACGACTTTGCACATATCGGACTTTCGGAACAGATAAAGGAACACAGCTTCACCCGTGAATATGAGGTAGTGGTTTGCGGTGCGGTAAAAGAGGATGGCAGTGTTGATGCTCCCATAGGACGTCACAGGCTGGACAGAAAGAAGATGTGCGTTACTCTTGAAAACTCCCGTGAGGCGGTGACTCACTACTCTGTTATCAGGAGGTATGCAGGATATACACATCTTCGGGTAAGGCTTGAAACGGGTCGTACCCATCAGATTCGAGTGCACATGTCCTATAAGGGATGGCCTGTTGCAGGCGATGAGGTGTACGGGAATGGTAAGCCAAAATGGCTGAACGGTCAGTGTCTGCACGCAAAAAAGCTCGGATTCGTTCACCCGAGAACCGGTGTATACATGGAGTTTGAAAGCGAGCTTCCCGATTATTTCACTAAATTTCTTAAAACGATAGAGGGCTGATGAATGGATTTCAGCAAAGTAATATTCATGACCGATCTGGACGGTACGCTTTTTACCGATGACAAGAGGATACTTCCGCAGGACCTTGAGGCTATAGAGCGTTTCAGAAAGGGCGGAGGACTTTTCACTGTTGCAACGGGACGTGGCTGTGCCATGTCAAGAGCAGCCGTGGAAAGGCTTTCGGTAGATATTCCTGCCGTGGTCTTCAATGGTGCGGCAGTGTATGACTTCAAAAAGGATCGCTTCATATGGCAGTGTGAGATAGGGCCGCATGCCCGTGACTATATCCGCAGGCTTCATGAGCAATTTCCCGACCTCGGTATAGAGGTGCTGCATGAGCAGACTATTTTTACTCCGTTTATTAATCAGACGGAGCTTGACCACCTTGCGCTTGAAAAGATAGAGCCGCATCCATGCACGATAGACGAGCTGCCTGAAACAGGCTGGCTTAAGGTGCTGCTGGCACATGAACCGCAGAGGATGGATGAGATACAGCGGTACATCGAGCAGTCGGATATGAAGAAAGCTCAATGGGTGCGCAGTGCGCCTGTTTACTACGAGTGTCTGCCCGAGGGCGTGGACAAGTCGATGGGCTACAGGCAGCTGATAAGGCTGATCGGTGCGCAGGACAGATTTACTGTTGCTTCGGGCGACTATATGAACGACCTTGCGATGATACAGAGGGCTGATCTCGGTGTTGCGGTGGCTTCTGCACAGGAGGAGGTAAAGGCGGCGGCTGACCTCGTCGTGTGCGACAACAACAGCGGTGCGATAGCAGAGATAATCAAGTATATCGAGAAGCTCTGATATATTGGCATGGGAGGGTGCGTTTATGCTTGACCTTACAGAGCATTGTCCCTACTGCGGAGCGCAGGTGATACGTGCTTCTTATACAGCTAATAAGATGAAAAAGTGCCGTATCTGTAACAGATCATTTGTTTCTGTAAAGCTAAGACAGCAGCACGAAAAAAGCAAGCCGTTTTTTCGCTCCAAGGGTGAGGCGGTGCTTGTTGCTGCTGCCGTTATCATATTGCTGATCTTTGTGATAGCTTTTAATGCGGGGTGGCGATAGCACTGATTGCGCTTTCCTTAATATTTGTTGTTAATAAACAGCTTGACCCTTGACTATTTGTGGATTATGCTGTATAATAAATCTGGAATAAATATCGGAATTACCGATTTGTAAAATACAGGAGGACTAAACATGGACGAACAACTGAAAAAGCAGCTTGAAATAGCTGCAACCAAGGTCAGAATGGGCGTTATCGAGGGCGTATATAATGCCAAGGCAGGACATCCCGGCGGCTCTCTTTCTGTTGCTGACACACTGACATATCTGTATATGAACAGAATGAATGTTGACCCCGCAAATCCCGAGATGGCAGACCGTGACAGGCTCGTACTGTCCAAGGGTCACACAGCACCTGCACTGTATGCTTGCCTTGCGCACAGAGGATTCTTCCCCGTTGAGGAGCTGAAAACTCTCCGTAAGATCGACTCAAGACTTCAGGGTCATCCCGTAAAGGGCAAGGTTCCCGGTGTTGATATGAGCACAGGCTCCCTCGGTCAGGGCATCTCCGCAGCATGCGGTATGGCGCTTTCCGGTAAGATCTCCAGCGATACATATAAGGTATACGCTGTTCTCGGCGACGGCGAGATCCAGGAGGGTCAGGTTTGGGAGGCTGCAATGTTCGGAGCTCACTATCAGCTGGACAACCTTGTTGCTGTAGTCGATAACAACGGTCTTCAGATCGACGGCAAGATCGGCGATGTTATGAGTCCCTATCCCATCGATGAGAAGTTTGCGGCATTCGGCTGGCATGTTATCTGCATCAACGGTCACGATTTCGACGAGATCGAAAAGGCTTTTGACGAGGCTGAAACTGTTCTCAACAAGCCTACAGTTATCATTCAGCGCTCCACAAAGGGCAAGGGCGTTTCCTTTATGGAGAACCAGTGCGGCTGGCATGGCAAGGCTCCCAATGACGAGGAGTACGCAAAGGCTATGGAGGAGCTCAATGCTCACCTCGCTTCCCTCGAAGCATAATTTCAACTGAAAGGATTATATAGATATGGAAAAGAAAGCAACCCGTGACAGCTACGGCGAAGCTCTGGTCATGCTCGCTGAAAAGCGTCCTGATTTAGTAGTACTTGACGCTGACCTTGCTGCCGCAACAAAAACAGGTACATTCAAGGCTGCATACCCCGATCGTTTCTTTGACTGCGGTATCGCAGAGGCTAATATGATGGGCGTTGCCGCAGGTATCGCTACAACAGGCAAGCTGGTATTTGCAAGCTCTTTTGCTATGTTCGCAGCAGGAAGAGCTTTTGAGATCGTAAGAAACAGCATCGGCTATCCTCACCTCAACGTAAAGATCGGTGCTACTCATGCAGGTATCTCTGTGGGCGAGGACGGCGCTTCTCACCAGTGCAACGAGGATATCGCACTCATGCGCTCCATCCCAGGCATGACTGTTATCAACCCTGCCGACGATGTTGAGGCTAAGGCGGCTGTACTGGCTATGGCTGACTATGTTGGTCCTACCTACATGAGATTCGGCAGACTTGCTGCTCCTATCTTCAATGATGCTGCAACCTACAAGTTCGAGCTTGGCAAGGGCGTTCAGCTTAAGGACGGCAAGGATATCACCATCATCGCAACAGGTCTTATGGTAGCAGAGGCTATCGAGGCTGGCAAGGCTCTTGCAGAGCAGGGCATTGACGCTCGTGTTATCAATATCCATACCATCAAGCCTATCGATCGTGACATCATCATCAAGGCTGCTAAGGAAACAGGCAAGATCATCACTGTTGAGGAACACAGCGTTATCGGCGGACTTGGCTCCGCAGTTGCTGACGTCGTTACAGAGGAGTGCCCTGTTCCCGTTATCAAGATCGGCGTAAAGGACACATTCGGTCACAGCGGCCCCGCAGTTGCACTGCTCAAGGAGTTCGGTCTGTGTGCTGAGAATATCGTTGCTACCGCTAAGGCAGCGCTTGGTAAGTAAGGCGAACGATAAAGCATCATCTACTGCGTCAACTGCCATACGGCAGGCACAAAGCCTAGCCGTATGGCAGTTTCCTTGTATCTGATACTTCCTCGCTCGCCTTGGAAGTGTATAAATTAAAGGCTGGAAAGCAACGTTACCATTACTGTTTTAATGACCTTCTTCATATTTACTTCCTGTTTGTTTTGCGCTTGTGCGCATCTGATATATTATTAGTCTACCGCGATTTGTTGTATTTGTCAATACCACAAATCGTTGTGTGACATAATAACAGTGACAGATGTTCTTAGGAGGTGATAGTGTGTACAGGCGTATAAGAGATCTAAGAGAGGACAGTGATCTAACTCAGAAGCAGGTTGCAAATAAGCTTTGCTGTTCACAGCAGGCGTACAGCAACTACGAGCTGGGTCTGCGTGATATTCCTACAGAGATACTTATCGCTCTTGCAAGAATGTATAACACTACCTCGGACTATATCCTCGAATTATCTGATAAAAGAGAGAGATAACATATCTTTTTTAAAAAGGTGATCTTATAAAAAAGTTATTTAAAAGCTATTGACAAAGAATTAGAAAAATGATATACTACCAATAGAATATGTTGAAATGCGATGATAGGAAACAAAGCATTGACGTGATTTTCAGAGAGCTGCCGTTTGGTGTGAGGCAGTAACACGGAATTGTCATAACTCCTCCTTGAGCAGAACGGCTGAACACTTTTGTTAGTAGGGCGTTTCGGGTTCTCCCGTTACAGAGATACGCATTGCTAGATGCGGATGAGTGGGCACATCTTTCTTTGTGTCAATCAGAGTGGTACCGTGGAGTATACAGCTTCATCTCTTGAATGAGATGGAGCTGTTTTTGTTTTATGGTATCAGCAAGGCATAAAAGCAGCTTTCAACCGATTCTATATCATAATTTTCTAACTGAGAAAGGATCATTGTCATGAAAACAGCAAACAAATACACAAGGCGCTATTTTATGCCTCCGTTTCCCTGCATGGACTGGGCATCAAAGGAGTATGTGGAAAAGCCGCCAATGTGGTGCAGCGTAGATCTGCGTGACGGCAATCAGGCTCTGATAATTCCGATGAGCCTCGAGGAAAAACTGGAGTTCTTTCAGCAACTTGTAGATGTCGGTTTCAAGGAGATAGAGATAGGCTTTCCTGCCGCATCCGATACCGAATATGAATTCTGCCGTGCTCTTATTGAACGTAACCTCATCCCCGATGATGTGTCGGTACAGGTGCTGACACAGAGCCGTGAGCATATCATAAAAAAGACCTTTGAGGCACTGGATGGCTGCAAAAATGCTATCGTGCATCTTTATAATTCCACTTCTGTTGCTCAGCGTGAGCAGGTGTTCAGAAAGAGCAAGGAAGAGATCATCGAAATAGCTGTAACAGGCGCCAAGATGCTGAATGAGTACAAGGCAAAGACTCCAGGCAACTTCCGCTTTGAATATTCTCCCGAAAGCTTTACGGGCACAGAGCCTGAATTTGCGATGGAGATATGCAACAAGGTCATCGATATCTGGCAGCCTACCCCTGATAATAAGGTGATAATCAATCTCCCCGTAACTGTAGCGGAGTCCATGTCACACGTGTACGCACAGCAGGTGGAGTATATGTGCAAAACTCTCCATAGCAGAGAAAATGTCATCGTGTCACTTCATCCTCATAATGACAGAGGTTGTGCTGTGGCTGATACGGAGCTGGGTCTGCTTGCGGGTGCTGACCGTGTTGAGGGAACTCTCTTCGGAAACGGTGAGCGTACAGGAAATGTGGATATAATCACACTGGCACTGAATATGTATTCCCATGGCGTGGAGCCCGGACTGGATTTCACGAATCTGCCTGATATCACAGAGGTTTATGAGCGTCTTACAGGAATGCATGTTTATGAGAGGATGCCTTACAGCGGACGTCTTGTTTTCGCTGCATTCAGCGGTTCGCATCAGGACGCTATTGCAAAGGGTATGCGATGGCGTAGCGAGTGCGATCCCGAGCACTGGAACGTACCGTATCTGCCCATTGACCCGAGGGACCTCGGCAGAGAATATGAGGGTGATGTTATCCGCATAAACAGCCAGTCCGGCAAGGGAGGCATCGGATATCTTATGGAGCAGAATTACGGTATCTCCATGCCGCCTAAGATGCGTGAGCATTTCGGTTACATCGTCAAGGGCATTTCCGACAGGCAGCACAAGGAGCTCATGCCGTCTGAGATCTATACAGTATTTGAGGAGAAGTATCTTAACCGTGACGGGGATATCAGATTTATTAGTGCTCATTATACTCAGGGTGAGCTGATATCGGCTGTGGTAAAGGTCGAGATAAACGGTGGTGAGCGCACGTTCACAGGAAGTGGCAACGGTCGTCTTGACGCAGTATCTGATGCGCTTAAAAACGGAATGGGTATAGAATATTCCATCGCTACCTTCGCACAGAACGCCATGGAGCAGTCCTCAAAGTCAAAGGCTGCTTCTTATATAGGTATATCTCTTCCCGATGGCTCGGTCAGCTGGGGCGCAGGTATCAATACCGATATTATCGTGTCGTCTATCCATGCACTGATATCCGCTATCAATAACGCTAAGATCGTATAATTTACAATACCTATTCTGTGTTCTATACACAGAATAGGTATTTCTTATTAGCGGGTGGAAAAAAACAGAAAAAAAGCCACTTTTTTTATTGAAAGTGTTGAAAAAATTTAAGAATTGTGTTATAATTACTATATATAGTATGATTGCTATATAAAATATGGTGATATACAGACAAAAGGCAAGTAATTGTGGAAAGAGAGAATTATTATGAAAGGTCCTGAATGCAGCTGTGAAGAAAGCAAGGTCATCGACTCACGTCCCACCGAGAACAAAGTGCGCAGACGTCGTGAGTGTATCCAGTGCGGTCATCGTTTTACGACCTATGAGATCATTGAGGAGATCCCTCTTATGGTCATTAAAAAGGATAATTCGATTGAGCCGTTTGACAGGGAGAAGCTCGTTGAAAGGCTTTGCAGGGCAGCAGTCAAAAGACCTATAAAGCTGGAGACTATTGAAAACATGGTCGAAGAGGTGGCTGCTGAACTGAAAAATTCCCTGCAGCGTGAGATAACATCGGATAAGATCGGTGAAATGGTGCTGCATAAGCTGAAAGATATAGACCATGTTGCATATATACGCTTTGCTTCTGTATACAGAGATTTTTCTGATGCGGACAGCTTTGTAAAGATCATATCTGAACTAACTGAAGCAGAATAACAAGGACGGCTCCTGAGAGAATTCACGGGAGCTGTTTTTCTTCCTTAAATAAACAGGCACAAATTGTTGAAAACTTATTGAAATTTATTATGCACTTTTTTCCTGAAAACAGTATTGACTTTCTGCTTTGAAAATGATATAATACAAAAGCTGTCTGACGGAGCGGAAGACTTCGGGAACGCACGAAAAAGTTTGAAAAAAGTCTGGAAAAATACTTGACAAACTGAAATGAGTGTGATATAATAGACAGGCTGCTTGAAAGAGCGGCGATCACATAAAAGAGGATCAAGAAAAAATCAAAGAAATTTGAAAAAGTACTTGACAAACTCGAAAAGATGTGATACAATAGATAGGCTGCTGAAAAGCGGCGATCACATAAAAGAGAGCCAAGAAAAAAAGTTCAAAGAAATTTGAAAAAAGTACTTGACAAGCTCGAAAAGATGTGATATAATAAATAAGCTGTCCGAAGGGC
>JAGAKC010000468.1 GCA_017848155.1 Oscillospiraceae bacterium
ATTCACAAGCGGCATATGCAGGATAGTTTCGGGAGTATCGCTGAATACGGGAATATCGTACTTGTCAAAAGCGCTTTCCAGCGGAGTCCTGTATTCAGAGGGCGCAGTGGAAAGCACTGCGATGTCACGGTAAAGGAGTCCCTCCTCATCTGTCAGCCTGCGTATTTCCGTGGCAATAAAGTCGGCCTCGGAGTAGATGTCGTCAGCTCTTATGACTCTTACGCCGCCATCGGTGAGCAGCGAAGCAGAGCCGCCGAAAACACCGTCTGATACTGCTTCCAGTGCGGAGCTTCTGAATCTTACGTTGTCTGTGAGAGTTGTATCGTCGCCCTTTACAGGAATGTCCGCCCTGCGTGAGTGGTCGGCAAGCAGGGAAACGGTCTGATTTACCGTAGTGAATATGCTTCGGCAGCCGTCTGTGTTGTCGCTGACGAAAGCAAGGGTCACATCCTTTGCCGTATCAATGACGGTGTAAAGAAACTCCAGCTGACTTCTCGAGAAGTCGCTGAAGCCGTCAACAAATACCGTTGCACCGCTGAAAGCTCCGTGCTCTGCTGCAAGGTGTGCGGCAGTTGCGGTGCTGTCCAGCTTATCTGAAAACGATGCGGTCAGCAGTGCGTCATAAGCGGAGTAGATATTGCTGATGTCGCACAGCTTTGAAAACAGGGCAGGGCAGCTGTCACGGAAATCCTCCTTAACGGCATTCACCGTATCAGAGAAGCTGCCTGCGCTTATTCCCGAGGTCTTTAACATAGCAATAGTCGAGGTCATCTTAGGCGCAAAGCCGGGCTTTAGTGCTATCTTCCCGAATGCCTTCAGCTGGTCGTGTATCTCACTTACAGCACGGTACATGATGATGTTTTTGGTCACATCATCAGCAGGCTTTTTCTCTCCCGAATACTTTGCGATAAGCTCGTCTGAAAGCTTTGAAAAGGTCCTTACTGATATGTTTGAAAAAAGGTCAGGTCTGCCGCTGCCTGCACAGGCACGATACAGCGCCTTTTCACATTCAAACTCAAACTGGTCCGGCACGATGAGTAAAGCGCTTCCACCGTTCAGTATGCAATCCGTGAGCCTGTCACGCAGCTTTGATGACGGGTCGCAGCAAGCCTTTCCTATAATGAATTCGGTCATATTATCATTTCTCCTATACGAGCGAGTACAGGAAAGAACGTCCGTTTTTTCCTGTCTGCTTTATGACGCCTGCCGCCCGAAGCACTTCAAGCCTCAGTGACAGTGTGCTCTCCCTGCATGCTGCGCAGAATTCCTTTTTGGTGAACTCCTCGGGAAGCGTGCGTGGGAGATATCTTTCCCTGTAGTCGTTTGCATTTTCAAGACGTATCTCCTCAAGCAGTGCAAGAGGTATCTTTTCTATCGGTAGCTTCTGCCTTACCCGCCTGTTTCTTAGGTCGGGAAGCTCCTCGCCCTCAAAATACACCCGTTTTTCTACTTTAAGACGTGCAAGGATGATGCTTACACGCTCGTTTGCTAGATATTCACGCACCGAGTAAAGCTCCCTGAATATCTTTGCTTTCGGATATGAGCGCCTGAACGGAGTTTCTTTTACCATCTCGCCTGTGTCACTGCGCATATACACCGTCCTGGTTTCGCTTTCAACGGGGTACACGACTGTAACTCTTGCCGCAGCGGTAAAGTCGGCGAGCTTCTCTCTTAAGCGGTGCAGCGACCTTGTCTGTATCTCGAAGATACCGTTCTCGCTCACTGCGTCTGCGAAATATTTTCCTATCTTTATCTCCTGTTCGTCGGAGTATGGTGCGTAGTAATTTTTCAGCACAGCATGTATCAGCTTTTCGTTCTGTGTACCCACTGAGCCGTGCATGCCACGTATCCTTGTCATTGCTGCGCTGAGCGCATGAGAGAACCTGTCGATGTCCTCTGACGGCTCCTCTCGCTGACGTATGTATTCCGCAACCGCACCCTCGTCGTTGCTGCCTATCACCACATCAGCCTGCGCTTTAAGCTCCTCACAGGCATTAGCCACCGCAACGCCCGTGTCTGCGGCCTGCACCATGGAGATGTCATTTTTGTTGTCACCAAAGCACACCAGCTTATCGCACTTTGTAAGCTCCAGTATCTGAAGCACTGCGCTTGCCTTTGAAGCGTTCCTGCTGAATATTTCGAACCAGATAACTGACGGGTCGTAGGTATCATGCATGCTGTTTGAGGAAAAGCCGTTCTCACGGCTGAATACCTCGGACAGCTCTGCGTAGTCTGTTTCGGGATTCAGCAGTGTGAAATAGAACATCCTTCCCTGAAAAAGCTCCTCGTAGCTGTCCACGGGACGGAGCCTTTTGTCACCCTTTCGCATATCCACGTAGCTTTTTACTTTATCGTGCTTGCTTTTCAGATATGATACCCTCTCACGGCCGTCGATGTAGGAATACACGAGCGGAGCAAGCTCATATGACACAAAGTACTCCTGTGCAATAAGAAGCGCATCTCTTGAAAAGATGTTTTCTATGATATGCTCTCCCGTTACGGGGTCGATAACGAATACTCCGTTAAAAGTGACGGCAGGGCAGCTGAGCTCCAGCTTTTTCAGCAGAGGAGCAGCGCTCGAAAACGAGCGTGCAGTTGCAAAGGTGAACTTCACTCCGCTCTGGATCAGCCGATTCAGGGTAGCTGCACTTTCGTCTGAAACAGTCATGTCTGAGCGCAGCAGCGTACCGTCAAGGTCTGTGGCGTATAGGGTCATAATACCTCCATAAACCAATTGAA
>JAGAKC010000469.1 GCA_017848155.1 Oscillospiraceae bacterium
CGTACCATTCTCCCAGCGGCTCACCGCCTGCGCAGAAACGCCCAGCACCTCCGCCAGCTGCTCCTGGGTCAGCCCACGTTTTGTTCTGTAGCTCTTAAGATTTTCGCCAAGTTTCAGCATATCGTTTTCCTCCGTGTTTTTATTGGAGCTCCTGTTATAATGATACATGGATATGTCCCGTTTGTCCACATCAGCGTTGTTGAGAAAAACTAAACCAAAGTGAGAACAGTTGAGAGCATTTGAGAGCGTTTGAGAGCGTATGAACGCTTCGGACAGTTATACCCATCATATCGGTCATACAAAACCAAAGACCACCGGATATCATCTGATACGGTGGTCTTGTCTGTTGTATTTTTATGCTTCCGCTTCCTCGTCGTTGTGTGCAACGCTTGCTTTTCTGCATTCTGCGATCATGCCGCTTATCTCCTCGGCGGACAGCGGCTGCTCTCTCTCCTGCGAAAGCTCGTTGTAGAGTGCCGATGTTGAGTCGTGCATCACCTCGATATTGTGATTCAGCGTAACGATCATATTCGACATGTTGAGCATTATGTCGATGGCGTTTCGTGTGTTGTTTATGATGAAGTCCTCAAACTGCTCGGAGGTTATCCTCATCATCATTACGCTGCTCTTTGCCACAACGGTGTAGGGGCTGCCCTTCTTTGTCAGCATCGACACATCTCCGAAGCAGCGCTGCTCCGACAATGTGCCGAGAAAGTACTCGTTATCCTCGCCGTAGTTGAAGTAGATGCCGACCTTGCCCGAAAGTATCTTGTACATCTCGTTGCAGCTGTCGCCCTGCTTCATGATTATCTCGCCGTCCTGGCACATCCTCATAAGGGACTTTTCGTTGCCTGCCATTGAATTTTCTCCTTTGTGTATTTTTTCCGAACATAGACTTAACAAATATTTTATCATATTTTCCGATAAATTACAAGTGTTTTTTCGCATGTGGGGATTTTTTGGATATAGTGCTCATTTTGGGGCAGTGCAGCTGTCTGTAAATGTCCATATTGTCATGAGGGAAACAAAAAACCTGCATCGGAAAAATCCCGTTGCAGGCTTTGTTTTATCAGTTTTCCTCGGAGCTGTCCTCGGCTGCCTCCGATACGCTCTTTTCGGCAGGTGCAGTCTTCATGAAAAGCGCCGCAAGCGTCAGCAGTATTCCTGCCGCCATAGCCACATCCACCCACGGCATGTACGCCATGAAATAGTATTCCGCCGAGCCATACTGAAGATATAACTGCGTCAGCCTTTCAGCCTCTGCGGCGCTGCTTACGATGCGTGCGCTCAGTCCGTAGGGGTCGGTGAGGTCTGCGAGTAGCGTAGCCGCTGCAGAGGACAGCGCCATCACCGCTGTTGAAGCTCCCACAGCCGTAAGAGCGGTACGTGTATGCTTTGCTTCGTTTCCCGAAAGCAGCTTTGAAAGCAGCATGAAGAACGATGCAAAGCCGATGATGGAAAGACACTGTATCAGGTATTCGGGCACGCTTGCCACCACCATGCGGTCGAGGAATACTCCCACTCCGCGAAGCGTGTAGTACAGCGCAGGTATGATAAGGCTGAAGCCCTGAGCGACGCCCATCTCTTTCTTATAGAGTATCACAAAGCCCTGTATCAGCATCGCACCGCCGAATACGAAGTCGATGAATATCAGAAATCCCGACGGGGTCAGTGAATTTACCTGTGCGTAGCCCTCATATGCCGCAAGCGAGCCGACAATGACCAGCGGAAATCCGATCATCACTGCCTTTGCGTCGGTAAGGCAGGACGGAAGCTCATTCGTGTACAGTGCGCCGCCCTTCTTCTTGTCATAAAGACCTAGCGCCACGACAGCTGCCAGCGTCAGTATGACCAGCCCGTAAAAGCCGTAGTTTATCAGAAAGCCGTTCTCGTTTTTAAGAAAGCCTGATGTGAAGTCCGTGCCGCCTGCTATCTGGATGTAGCGCACCACCGTGCAGAGGATGAACGCAGGTATTGCAGCGATAAGTGATATTATACTGTTGTTTTTCATTTTAAGACACTCTTTCAATACAGTACGCCGCATGTGATTTGCGGTGAGGTTCGTGCTTTATCGGGACAGGCTCATCTCCTGTCGAGGGGAATATACTTCTTGTTTACGTTTATTGCCTTGTATGCGGGGCGGATGATACGCTTGCCGTTTATCATCTCCTCCATGCGGTGAGCGCACCAGCCTGCCATTCTTGCGCAGGCAAACAGACCCGTGTACATCTCAACAGGTATCTTCAGCATTCTGTACACAAGACCCGAATACATGTCCACATTTGCACATATATCTTTAATGTTACCTCTCTCCTCTGCGAATACAGTGGGAGTAAGGCGCTCGATGCTGTCGAGCAGCATGAACTCCGCCTCAAAGGGAGTGCCCTTTGCGAGCTTCATTGCGTTCTCCTTCAGTATAACGGCTCTGGGGTCGGACAGCGTGTATACCGCATGACCCATACCGTAGATGAGTCCCGAGCGGTCGCCCTCCTCCTTGCGCAGAAGTTTTCTCAGGAACTCCTTGACCTCGTTCTCGTTGTCCCAGTTCTTTACGCCTGCCTTTATGTACTCCTGCATCTCCATCACCTTGATGTTTGCGCCGCCGTGACGATGACCCTTCAGCGAGCCTATCGCCGCAGCATATGCGGAGTACGCATCTGTGCCCGAGGAAGATACCGTGCGGCAGGTAAAGGTGGAGTTGTTACCGCCGCCGTGCTCTGCGTGGAGCATAAGGCACAGGTCGAGGAGCTTCGCCTCCTCGGGTGTGTAGGAGCGGTCGTCACGCAGCGTTGAAAGTATGCTCTCAGCAAGCGACTCGTCCTTGTTTATCTGGTGCATGACCATGCTGTCGTTGTGGTAGAAGCGGCGCATGGTCTGATAGGATGTTACCATGATGGCGGGAAGTCTGGAGATGACCGAGATAGCCTTCAGCATCTCGCTCTCGATGGACTTGTCCTCGGGGGAGGAGTCGTAGCTGTACAGCGTCAGCACCGCCTGAGCCATCTTGTTCATGATGTTGGGCGAGGGATTGCGCATGATGACGTCCTCGCTGAAATACATGGGAAGCTCGCGGTAGTCCGCTATAAGACGTGAGAAGTTCGTAAGCTCCTCATCCGTGGGAAGCTCGCCGAAGAGCAGCAGGTATGCTACCTCCTCAAAGCCGTAGCGCTTGTCGTTCAGAACGCCCTGTACAAGGTCCTTTATGCTGTAGCCGCGGTAGATAAGCTCGCCCTCGATAGGCTGCTTGTCGCCCTCGCTCATTACATAGCCGTGTACGCAGCAGACATTCGTTATACCTGCCACCACGCCCGAGCCGTCAGAATTTCTGAGTCCACGCTTTACGCCGAATTTATTGTACAGGCTGCCGTCGATAACGGTATTTGCCACGAAATCCTCACACATGTGCTTCAGGGTAGAGGAGGATTTAAGCTGTTCCATTTTCTTCATTATTAGTTTGCCTCCTTTTTATCTTTATACATTTTTTATAGATTTTTATAAATACCATACCATTATACTATATTTTCAAAATAAAGTCAAGCGGATGATGAAATTTCTTCCTGCCTGATATTGCATAATACACAAATGAGAAACAAATGAAAGGAACATGGTGTATGAGAAAGCTTTTTGTACTGCTCCTGACGGCGATGACCTGTATTATGACGGGGTGTGCGGCGAGGGAATACGACCTTCCCGAAAGGGTCAGCTTCTACCGTGAGGGGGAGCTTCTGCTTATCGGAAGTGAACAGCTTATTGCAGGATGTCTGATGTCAGGTATGCCGTCTGCGGATGAGGAAGCGC
>JAGAKC010000470.1 GCA_017848155.1 Oscillospiraceae bacterium
CCGTAACGAGGACAGCGGTGAGATGCACGGTCTTATCAGAGTAAGACAGTTCACGATCTCCGAGGGACATCTTATCCTCCGTCCCGAGCAGCTGGAAGAGGAGTTCAAGGGCTGTCTGGAGCTTGCGAAGTATGTTCTCGATACTGTAGGCATGCTGGACGACTGTACATTCCGCTTCTCGCAGTGGGATCCCGCAAACCCCAAGAACAAATACGAGGGCACAGCGGAGCAGTGGGAAACTGCACAGGCAACGATGAAGACCATTCTTGACGATCTCGGTGTAAAGTACACTATCGGTATCGACGAGGCCGCGTTCTATGGTCCTAAGCTCGATATCCAGTACAAGAACGTATTCGGCAAGGAGGACACCATCGTTACGATACAGATCGACATGCTGCTTGCTGAGAGGTTCGGCATGGAGTATGTTGACGTAGACGGTGCCAAGAAGAATCCTTATATAATCCACCGTACATCTCTCGGCTGCTATGAGAGAACGCTCGCATATCTGCTGGAGAAGTATGCAGGCGCACTGCCGCTGTGGATGGCTCCCGAGCAGGTACGTATCCTGCCTATCACTGACCGTGCGAAGGAATATGCAGAGGGCATCTCTGCGAAGCTGGAGAGCATGGGCATCCGCACATCTGTCGACAACAGAAACGAGAAGATCGGCTGGAAGATACGTCAGGCTCAGATCGAGAAGATACCTTATTTCTTCATTGTCGGCGACAATGAAGTGGAAGCAAACAGCGTTGCGCTCCGTTCCAGAAAGGACGGCGACCTGGGCGTATCTCCGCTTGACGATGTTATTGCAAAGATCATCAAGGAAAATGCTGAAAAGGCAAGGTAACTTTTAATAAAAAGGAGCTTCCGTGCGATCACGGGAGCTCCCTGATAATACTATTACAGAAAGGGTAGTACCGACATGGGAAATCAGCCTCTCTCGAATGAAGAGATCAAAAACTTTAATAAGGCTCTTGAGGAAAGAATAACTGACGCTGTTCAGGACAACACAAAGTGGAAGTCGCTTCTTCCCGACCTTATGAACGCAGAAGTATTTATTGTTGCTCATGCGTCTGACCGTGAAGATGAAAACGGCAACAAGCTGCTCAACATACTCTCCATGACCAACAAACAGGGTCAGCAGGTGATACCGTTCTTCACGTCGCCCAACAGGATGGCTGTGCTTGCAAAGCCTGATAGAAACACCTTTAATTGCATGAAGATGAAGACTATCAGACTTTTCCAGGCTATCAAGGGCAAGGGTGCAGTACTTAATCCCGGTCACGCAAACTGCTTCAAGCTGTTCACACCATTTGAAATGAATCTGCTTGTTATGGAGAACAAGGATCTTGTTAAGTAATTAATGCTGAGATCGGCTTCCGATAATTTCGGAAGCCGATCTTTTCTTGTGTGGACATTATTGTCAGCAATATCTCTTCGGGTACTGAAAAGCGTTAGGGCGGTCAGTTTTCTGTGTGCTGCGATCTGCAACAGAACTGTTCTGCCGTGAGCTTCAGTATCACCACGTTGTTCAGCATCTGTTCGCTGTACTTGTGATCCTTTGAAGCATTATTGTACTTTGACATTATGGAATTAAGACCTGTCAGCTTTTCGATTCCGTTAAGTATGTCGATCGTGCCCTTTCCTGTTATGCATTCATATGAGGAGCTGAAATCGATCGCCATATCTCCGGGACATATGTCCCCCATCATGTCTATTTCAAAAGCGGCGCAGTTGTTCTGCTTTATTAGGTCTATCTTTTTGCCTTGCGGTGTGCTGTGGAAGTACAGCACCAGCTGATCGCCGTCCAGCGTGTAGCCGAAGTACATCGGTATTATGTACGGATAGTCGCCGTCCATAAGTCCGATGCGGCATACCTTGGCTTCGTTCAGCATGCGTTCTATCTCTTTTATATCTGTTACTTCCCTTTCGGCTCTTTTCATCGTGTTATCTCCTTTCGTAAGGTCTTTGTTCTACATCGTTTCATTATATGTCGTTATTCCGACTTTTGTTGCCTTAAAAATAAGCACCCGCCTGCATGATGCGAGCGGGTGAAGATCCCATAAGGGAATTATGCACTTGCGTTAGCCTTCTTAGCGAGCTGGCTCTTGAGGCGGGCAGCCTTATTCTTGTGGATGAGGCCCTTTCCTGCAGCCTTGTCTACGCTTACAACAGCAGACTTAACAGCAGCAGCGTCAGCACCCTCTGCACGAGCCTTCTTGAGGATCGTTTTGAGCTTTGTCTTGGCAGCCTTGTTAGCCTCTGTTCTCTGCTTAGCAACGAGTACTCTCTTCTTAGCGGACTTAATGTTCGGCATTATATTTTCACCTCCGTATTTTAATTACGAGCAAAAGCTTCTTTGTATTTTTACGAATTTTCAGGGAAATCTATCTATATTCACCAAAAAAATCGCCGTAAACATTGAAATTTTATAAGC
>JAGAKC010000471.1 GCA_017848155.1 Oscillospiraceae bacterium
AAAGGGTTAATTTCGAATTCATTATGGACCTCCCTTCATGGGAGGTCTTTTTATGTGTAAAAAAGTGTCGCCCGATGAACGGGCGACTAATATTATGATACAGATCGTAATATAAAAGAAGTTCTATACGTTGTGTTTTACTCTCTGACTTTCTTCGGCACGCTTGGCGTTGTTGAATCTGTCAAGAGTTCCCACAAGATAACCTGTAATCCTTCTGATGCGTTCAAAAGGTGGCTGTGAGCTGAAATGGTAGGCTGCATTGATATATTCGCCGTCTACCTCCAGATCGATCGCAGTAAGCGTCTTGTCCGGATTGTTTCTTTGTGCTGCCTCGATGTAGTAGTCTATCTCCTGCTGAGGAAGTGTGCCGTTTGTAACATTTACCTTTATCATTAGATCACCTCATTTCCTGATGTGATAATATTATACAACAATATATAGTATTTGTCAAGATGATTTCTGCACAATATCATGTGAGCTATCCTTTTTTTTATCGAACGATGACATTACCGCAGATATCAGCAGACCTATAGCAAAGCATATCAGACCGATGATAAGCTCTGTGGTGCTGCTGTGTTCCGGTATCAGTTCTTTCAGTGAGAATATCATAAATCCCAATATGACTATAAATGTTCCGTTTGTTCTGGAGAACAGCTTCGCAAGTATGACCGCTGTCGCTATAGCGCCTGATACTGTGCCGATAAAAAACGGAATAAGCTTCATAAATTCACCTGCGCTTACTGAACTGACAAGAAGCTCGTACAGCCCCAGCATATATAGCATCTGTGAAGCGCTTATCCCCGGGAGCACAAGACCTACTGTGACCATAACGCCGCCGAGGAGCTGTGTAAAAAAAGAAGCTGCACCCTCAGTTCCGACAAGGATATTATGTGGAATAAGCGATATCAGCGCAGCGGAAGAAATGCCCGTGAAAAGCAGAACGAGGTTCTTTGGTTTAAGTGGGAAGAATCTGGCCTCCTTCAGTATAGGTGGAATACACCCTGCCGCAATACCTAAAAAGGCATATCTGATAGGTACTTCAGCAGGGGTCGACAGCAGATAATTTACTACATTGGACATGAGAAGTATACCTATGGCTGCACCGCCTGAAAAGGAAAGCAAAAAAAACAGGTTATTTTTAATGTCTGATAGTAAATCTGCTACTGAATTTAACAATCTGTTATATAGTCCCAGCAGTATTGCAAGAGTTCCACCGCTTATTCCCGGGACGGACATTCCTGCTCCTATGATAAATCCTTTAATGCCTGTCTTGAAATTGTTCATGATCTACCTCCATATAATAATATAGTTATTCACATTGTTAAAATAATATTCTTTTAGTCAAAATGCAAAAAAGTGTTGATTTATTTTAAGGATTATAGTATAATTTATATATGTTATTTTCAAGTACAGATTTCATATCATTATATACAAGTGAGTATAGGGTCAATAAATATTAAGGGTGATGATCAAATGTTCGGACTACATTCGATAAAGCTGCCGCATTTCAGTGCCGCAGGTGAACAGACCTCAAGACGTATAAATCCGCCTAAGGTCGTATATATAAGCATGGCACAGCATATCGGAGTTCCCTGTGAGCCGCTGGTCGCAAAGGGTGACTACGTAAGACTGGGTCAGAAGATAGGTGACAGCGACGCATTTATGTCTGCACCCGTTCACGCAAGCGTCAGTGGTACTGTCAGGGACATCATTGACGTTGTTTCACCGAACGGTAGACTCTGCAAGACTGTAGTCATCGACAGCGATAATCGCATGCAGCTCGACCCGTCCGTAAAGCAGCCGCAGATAAACTGCCGTGAGGATTTCATCAAGGCCATAAGAGAAAGCGGTGCAGTAGGTCTTGGCGGCGCAGGCTTTCCGACTCATGTAAAGCTCGCATATGACAGGGATAAGGTGGAGATCGATACGCTGCTGATAAATGCAGCAGAGTGTGAACCCTACATAACGTCTGATTATCGTGAGCTTATGGAAAACTCTGACGCAGTGCTTGGCGGTATCAAGATGATAATGAAGAATCTTGAGATCCCCCGTGCCATTATCGGTATTGAGTCAGACAAGCCTGAAGCTATTGAGAAATTCAGGAAAATGACAGCTCCCTCGCCTGCCATAAAGGTCGCAGTGCTGAGATCAAGCTATCCCCAGGGTGCTGAAAAGATGCTGATATACAAGCTGACAGGCAGAGTGGTAAAGGAGGGCAAGCTTCCGTCGGATGTCGGCTGTATGGTGATGAATGCCTCAACAGCAGGCTTTATCCACAGCTACATCAGGACAGGAATGCCGCTCGTCAAGCGCCGTATCACGATAGATGGCAATACGGTCAATGCCCCTGCGAACTTCTTCGTGGCAGTAGGTACTCCGCTTCATGATGTTGTCGCCTGTGCGAGCGTCAGGAAGCAGCCTGACAAGGTCATACTCGGCGGACCTATGATGGGAACCTGTGCATTTGACCCCGATACCCCCATATCCAAGACGAACAATGCGGTGCTCCTCTTTGCGGAAGCGCCTGTTTATACGGAATCCCCCTGCATACGCTGCGGCAGATGCATACAGGCATGCCCTGTCAATCTGATGCCGACCGAGCTTGAGCATGCGTATGACGAAAGAAATGAAGCCCGACTTACAAAGCTAAAAGTGAATCTTTGCATGAATTGCGGCTCCTGCAGCTATGTGTGTCCCGCAAAGCGTCCGCTGGCTGAGAAGAATCAGCTGGCAAAGGATCTCCTGCGACGTCAGGCAGATAAAAACAGAAAGTGAGGTGGCAAAGTGAGCAAGCTTATTGTTGAGCCGTCCCCGCATATAAAAAGCAGCTGGACGACGCAGAAGATAATGCTGAATGTAATTATCGCACTGTGTCCTGTGCTGCTTGCGGCTATTATTCTTTTCGGCGTGCGTGCACTTACTCTTACGGTCCTGTGCAGTACGTGCTGTGTGCTGTTTGAGTGGCTGTTCTGCCGCATCACGAAAAAGGACAGCACAATATCCGATCTTTCTGCGGTCGTAACGGGAATGCTGCTGGCATTCAACCTGCCTGTTGAGATACCCGAATACATGGCAGTGATAGGCTGCTTTGCCGCAATAGTTGTGGTGAAGATGCTTTTCGGCGGTATAGGTCAGAATTTCGCAAACCCTGCTGCTACCGCACGTATCGTGCTTATGATATCCTTTGCGTCAGCTATGACAAAATGGTCGGTGCCTTTTTACTACACGGGCGAAGTGGACGCAGTCGTGTCTGCGACTCCGCTTCAGGCTTCTGCTTCGCAGCTTCCGTCGCTTATGGATATGTTTCTTGGCGTAAGGGCAGGCTGTGTCGGTGAAACATGCATACTCGCAATACTTATAGGAGGATCGTTCCTTATTGTAAGGGGTATCATTACTCCCGTAACGCCTGTTGCATATATCGGTACAGTTGCGCTTCTCTCGCTGCTTACAGGCAGCTCTAACGAAGAGATGCTGTATGAGATAATGTCTGGTGGTCTTTTCCTAGGCGCATTCTTCATGGCGACCGATTATTCAACGACGCCGCTTACCATCTGGGGAAAGCTGATATTTGCTGTCGGCTGCGGCATACTAACTTTCCTTATAAGACAGTTTGCGGACCTGCCTGAGGGTGTGTCCTACTCCATACTGCTGATGAACATCCTCACTCCCTATATCGACAAGATAAGCATGCCCCGTGCATTCGGTGCTGCAAGAGATAAGAGGGAGGCGAAAAAGTGACAGGCTTTAAACCTGCGCTGATACTGGCTGCTATAACGGCCATCGTGTCTGCGCTGATAATCATTACATACGATCTTACCTATAAGGACACCTCCGGCGTGCTTACCGATAAGCAGGCTGCGGCAGTGACCGCCATATACGGCGGTACGGCTGACGACTATACAGTTGTTCCCGCAGAAAAATGGAGACCTGTCCTTGAAACGGCAGAGGACAGTGAGCTTTCCCGTGTCGTAAAGGTAATAAAAAAGAACGACGGAAGTATTGCTTTCGAGGTGGTGGTCAAGGGCTACAAGGAGGGCTACGACCTCATGGTGGGAATAAAGGACGGCGCAGTATACGGTGTGTCCGTGGTGTCTGTCGGAGAGGAAACTCCGAAGCTTGGCACAAAGACAGCTGACCCGTCATTCCTTGACAGGTTTAAAGGAATTTCGGACAAAGCGGTCATCGTTAAGAGGGAGCCGTCTGCCGAGGGCGAGGTACAGGCGGTGGCTTCCGCTACCCGTTCTTCAAACGGAGTTGCAAAGGCTGTGAATATCGCACTTGGTGCGTATGACCGCCTTAAGGATATCGCAGTGATAAGTGCCGACCTGATCCCCGAGGAAGATACGGCGCTTGCGACAGGAGGTGGGACACAGTGAGCTACATGAAGGAATTTACAAAGGGTCTTGTTAAAGAAAACCCCACCCTTGTTTCGCTGCTTGGTATGTGTCCGACGCTTGCTATTACAATAACAGTGCAGAATGCATTGGGAATGGGCGCTGCCGCTACATTCGTGCTGCTGTGCTCGAATATAGCCATATCACTGCTTAAGAAGATCATACCGTCACAGGTGCGGCTTCCTGCGTACATCGTTATCATTGCAGGCTTCGTTACCTTTGTGGGAATGATATTACAGGCATTCCTGCCCGACATCTACGATGCGCTGGGCATATATCTGCCACTTATCACGGTAAACTGCATTATTCTTGGCAGAGCCGAGATGTTTGCAAGCAAGAACGGTGTAGGTGCTTCAGCACTGGACGGACTTGGTATGGGACTTGGCTTCACGCTTGCGATGCTTGCGGTAAGCTCGGTTCGTGAGATCATCGGAAACGGCTCGTGGTTCGGAATAAAGCTTGCGCCTGATTTCATTCAGCCCATGACCATCTTCATCATGCCCGCAGGCGGATTTTTCGTGCTCGGTTGCGTGATAGCGCTGGTGAACAGGATATCAGACAGAAATGCTCCCGTGAGGACGGGATGTGCTGCCTGCCCTAATAAGGACGGCTGTGCAGGCTGCGGTACTGACTCCGATGTAAAGGAGGCGAAGTGATGGAGCTTGCAGGAAGTATGATGATCATACTGCTTACGGGGATACTGACAGATAATTTCGTGCTGTCACAGTTCATGGGCATCTGTCCTTTCCTCGGAGTATCAAAGGAGCCGAGCGGCTCTATAGGTATGGGCTGCGCCGTGACCGTTGTCATGCTTGGCGCAACGGCGGTCACATTTCCGCTGTACCATGCGTTTCTTGTCCCCATGGGCATCGAGTACATGAACACGATACTTTTCATACTTATTATTGCACTGTTCGTGCAGCTTATCGAGATGTTCCTTAAAAAGTATGTGCCTGCGCTTTACAAAGCGCTTGGTGTGTACCTGCCGCTCATCACCACGAACTGCGCGGTGCTGGGCGTTACGCTGCTGAATATCGAGAACGATTACACCTTCCTTGAGGCTATGATGAATGCGCTTGGTGCAGGTCTTGGCTTCATGCTGGCTATGCTGCTGTTTTCGGGAGTACGTGGCAGGCTTGAGCGCTGCAACGTGCCTAAGGCTTTCAGGGGAATGCCGATAACTCTTGTGGCAGCTTCCATCGTGTCGCTCAGCTTTCTCGGCTTCGGCGGTATCGTTGACGGCTTGTTCGGAGGTGCGTGATGGGATTTGTTATGAATTACGTTCTTCCGATACTGATATTCGCTGTTATCGGCGCTGTGGCAGGTGCCTTGCTGGTGCTTGGCTCAAAGCTACTGCATGTGGAAATGGATGAAACGGTTGCACGGCTTACCGAAGAGCTCCCCGGGGGTAACTGCGGAGCCTGCGGATATTCAGGCTGCGAGGGCTATGCCAATGCAGTTGCAAAGGGCGACGCACCGACTAACCGCTGTAAACCGGGCGGCGATGAAGCGGCTGCGGCGCTGGCTTACATAATGGGCACAAAGGCTATTATGGCTGAGAAAGAGGTCGCATATGTTCGTTGCAATGGCTGTAACGGGGCGACAG
>JAGAKC010000472.1 GCA_017848155.1 Oscillospiraceae bacterium
ATGCCTATGCAAGCACAGATGTGCCGGAGCTTACAGGCTGCACCGCTGTCTGGAGAGGTCCGCTGGTGTATTGCTTTGAGGGAGCGGACAACGGAGAGGTGCTTCCGCTGTGCCTTAAGCGTGGCGGCGCACTGACCGTATCCGAAAGGTACGAGGAGCTGGACGGTGCATACACCATCACCGCCGAGGCCGTGCGCACCCTGCCGCAGAGCGGTCTTTACAGCGACCGTCCGCCGCAGGAAATATCCTGCACTGCCACGGCGATACCCTACTACACATGGGGCAACCGTGGCGAAAACCAGATGCGTGTCTGGATGACAGAGGTAAGATGATAAAAGGCTGTGCGGGAGCGTGAGTGCTTTTGCACAGCCCGAGGATCATTCAAGATCCGCCGCAGGGCTTTATATCCTTATATAATTAAGAAAGGCACACGGAAAAACCGTGTGCCTCAGCTTGTCGAAAAACTATGTTTTTGCCTGCGAAGCAGGCTTTTTATAATAAATTTTTCCGACGACATGTGCGTCGGAAAAATAACTTCTATCCGCACCAGTGTGCGAATTGACAGCTTTGCTGTCAATGAGTGCATGCAGGGCGGATGCTTCGGCGGAAAAGTCCCAACGGGACTTTTTCGACGGTCTTAGGCACACGGAAAAACCGTGTGCCTTTTGTGTTGCAGTGAAATTATTCCTCGCAGTCCATGATCCCGTCGCCGTCTGCGTCGTGGTCGGAGGGGTAATTGCTTCCTATCATATCCCTGCCACGTACATAGTACTTGTCACGCTGTGCACGTACAGCCTCGTCGAGAAGGCGCTTTGCCTCACGGGGACGCTTGATGGATTTCAGTGTCTTTGACGGTGTATCGCTGTCCTTTGAAAGAAGCTTAAGCGTACCGCAGCCTACTATCCTTTGTCCCAGCGGCAGCTCAAGCGACATATCGTACACACGGTACAGCTCGATCTCATCCTCTTTTATGTTCAGGAAACCGACCTTTGTGATGAGCTTTTCCTCGGTCAGGATATACCTTGTGAAGGATATCGGCATACCCAGTATGCATTTCTTGCCCGTCCAGACGATATCACCGTATTCGCGGGTGAGCTTTGCCATGTTTGCCATGTTCGATCAGTCCTTTCTGTGGTCATCTGTTGTAGTAATCTGTTGCAGCAGGCTTTGCGGAAAGCATGCTGATCTTGTCCTGTATCTTCTTGTATTCGCCCGACGTAACAGAAGCGCCCTGACTTCTGAGGTACACCTCCCTCTGCACTCTGCGGAAGAAGAGGTCCTCGCCGAAAAAGCGTTCCATCCGTGTTATCTGCCTGTAGCTGTAAACACGTGACAGGAAGAGCTGCTTTTCTTTAAGCGTCGTGTTGTGCTCCAGTCCGCCCATCATGAGAAAGTCGTAGCACACCCCGACCACGGTCCTGCGCTGCGCTTCGGCAAACGGGTCGCTGAAAGCAAGCTCCATGAAGCCTATCACATCGTCTATCCTGTCGTTGTCACGTGACCTCAGCCAGCCTACCCTGTCGTACACGTACAGCGCCCTGCAAAGGCTTTCCGTCACACGTGGCTCGGGATGGTGCTTCATCACGAGAAGCAGGGGATAGCGGAGATTCTTGTCAGGCTCTGCGGAAAAGCTGCCCACCGCAAAGCGTGTAGTTTCGTGATCCAGCCTTGCCGCATCTGTCAGCGGCGCATTGTCCACATTAAGACAGTGCGCAAATATCCTCATTGCGGTATCGGTCAGCTGCGGAAATTTCTCTGCGATGATCCTGAAAAAGCCGTAGGTGTAGTACGGCGCCACGAAGCGTCCGCCCTTTGACAGGAACTTTTTCAGTATATCCAGCGCATATTCAAGGCTCTTCTGAGCCATGTTCCAGTCGTTCTGTGAGCGTATCAGCGCAGTGCAGTCGTTAAGTCGGCTCTCCCAGTTTTCCACATCGTTCAGCTTCAGCACGCCTGCGGTCATCCTGCCGCATACCGCTTCAAAATCCGTCGGCAGCCAGTCCACCGCACGAGCGTAGTGCTCATAGGCCTTTGCGAAATCCCACTTGCCCATCAGCGCCTGTGCCTTTGCACATTCCTCACGACATTCTGACACGCCGTAGTTGTTCTCCTCTGCGTCGTCCTCGTCGATAAGCTCGCTGAGGTCCACCTCCAGCACGAATTCATCAGGTATCGCAGATCTCAGTCCGCTTAAGAAATCCTCACGTGCTTCGCTGTAGGCTATATGCGTGCCGCAGTAAAGACAGAATCCCGTCGGATAGTCCTCGTCGAGCATTATCATCCGCTCGCATTTCGGACAAAGGCAGTAATCCAGCATCGTCTGACGCTCCTTGTCATTAGTGTTGTGTGAAGTACTGAAGTACTGCTTATGTCAGGATACTTCTGTATTTTTCAATTGCGGGTATCCAGCTTCCGTGCTCCTTAGGCTCATATGTCACGGTAAGACCCGAGTCGATTATCACACGGCGAGCCGCTGCAAGGTCGGGGATATCTCCCAGTGCTATCAGCGAGGAAATGCCGTTTCCGAGTGCTGTGGCTTCAACGGGACCTGCCACCGCAGGCTTTCCAAGCGCCTCCGCCGTAAGGCTGCAAAGCAGCTTATCCTTCGTGCCGCCGCCTATCATGTGCACCTTGCTGTATTCGTGACCTGTGAGCTTCGATATCTTCTCAAAGGTCAGTGCAAACTCGCACGCAAGGCTCTGATAGATGCAGCGCATCACCGCACCCACTGTTTCGGGCACAGGCTGACCTGTCCTGCGGCAGAATTCCTGTATCTTCAGCGGCATGTCCTCGGGTGCCGCAAACAGCTTGTCGTTGGGGTCTATGAAGCTGACGAAAGGCTCTGCTTCTATCGCAAGTCTTTCAAGGTCGGCGAAGCTGTATTCAGGCTCGCCGTCCTTTCTGTGCTTGTTGTAGTAGCGGCGTGTTTCCTGTATCAGCCAAAGTCCCATTATATTTTTCAGCAGCGTTGTCGTGCCGCCGTAGCCGCCCTCGTTGGTAAGCTCCATATCAAGAGCTTCCTTTGTGGCGATGGGGCGCTTTACCTCTGTGCCGAAAAGC
>JAGAKC010000048.1 GCA_017848155.1 Oscillospiraceae bacterium
ACCCCACCGTTGCAAAGGAGTACTTCACGCGCAGCATCCATGTCCTGACCGAAAAGCCTGCGGGAGTATATGCCCGTCAGGTACGTGAGATGAACGAAGCGGCTGAACAGTCGGGCGTTAAATTCGGTATCATGTTCAACCAGCGCACGAATCCCATGTATGCAAAGGCCCGTGAGATAGTTCAGAGCGGACAGCTCGGTGAACTCAAAAGAATGGTGTGGATAATCACAAACTGGTACCGCACACAGGCTTACTACGATTCGGGAACATGGAGAGCAACATGGAACGGCGAGGGCGGAGGCGTGCTGCTGAATCAGGCTCCGCATAATCTCGACCTGTGGCAGTGGATATTCGGTATGCCGAAGCGTGTGAGAGCCTTCTGCGAGTTCGGAAAGTACCACGACATCAAGGTAGAGGACGACGTGACCATATTCGGCGAGTACGAGAATGGAGCTACCGCCACATTCATCACCACGACAGGCGACGCCTGCGGCACTAACCGCCTGGAGATAACAGGCGACAGGGGCAAGATAGTCGTGGAGCACGGCAAGCTTTGCCACTGGAAGCTGGACGTACCCGAGCGTGAATTCTGCTTCACATCAAAGGAAGGCTTTGCCACTCCATCCTGTACTTATGAGGAGTTCACCGCACCCGAGCCCGAGGGACATCCCGAAGTGCTTGAAGCCTTTGCGCAGTCTGTCATTAACGGCACTGAAATGATCGCCGAGGGCAAGGAGGGACTTAACTCGCTTTCCATCTCCAATGCGGCATATCTGTCCGCATGGACGAATGACTGGGCAGAGATACCTACAGACGAAGCGTTGTTTGAAAAGCATCTTGACGAGCTCCGTCAGAATGAGAGCTGCTCAAAAAAATAACGTCCGCTCACGGCGAGAGCATCGAAAAGCTCCGTGAGCGGTGGAAAGTCAGATGGTGACACTGACGACGGATGACAGAAAATTTTCCTTGACATTTCTGAAATAATGATGTATAATATAGTTACAATTTAACAGACGGGAGCTTGTGTTACAGGCTGAGAGGGAGATGTGATCTCCGACCGATAACCTGATTTGGATAATGCCAACGTAGGGACGACTGTAATGCATTGACGCTTACACGTCGGTGCAGGAATATATGCACAACTGGAGCTATCGAGATCGGTAGCTCCTTTTTTTGTTGCCAAAAAGGAGGAACATCATGTACAAAACACAAATGGAAGCGGCGAGAAAAGGTATCATCACCAAGGAGATGGAGGCTGTTGCGAAAAAGGAATACCGCACAGCGGAGGAGATACGGGAGCTTGTCGCAAAGGGGCAGGTCGCTATCTGCGCAAACAGGCTACACAAGTGCATCGAGCCGAACGGCGTAGGCTCAATGCTACGCACGAAGATCAACGTAAATCTCGGAGTTTCGAGGGACTGCAAGGATCATGACATCGAAATGGAAAAGGTCATGGCGGCGGTGGATATGGGAGCAGAAGCGATCATGGACCTGTCGTCCCACGGAAACACTCAGCCTTTCAGACAGAAGCTTGTCAGGGAGTGTCCTGCAATGATAGGCACAGTTCCTGTTTACGACAGCGTTATCCACTATCAGCGTGACCTCGCAACGCTGACCGCAAAGGACTTCATAGACGTTGTAAGGCTCCACGCAGAGGATGGTGTTGACTTTGTAACCCTCCACTGCGGCATAACACGCAAGACTATCCAGCAGATAAAACAGCACAAGAGAAAGATGAACATTGTTTCCCGTGGCGGCTCTCTCGTATTTGCATGGATGAGCATGACAGGAAACGAAAACCCGTTTTACGAGTACTATGACGAGATACTGGACATCTGCCGTGAGTATGATGTGACCATCTCACTTGGTGACGCATGCCGCCCTGGGTGCCTTGCAGACGCAGGCGATGTGTGTCAGATAGAGGAGCTGGTGCGGCTTGGAGAACTTACAAAGCGAGCGTGGGCAAAGAATGTTCAGGTGATGATAGAGGGACCCGGACACATGCCCCTTGACCAGATAGCCGCAAACATGAAGATACAGCAGACGATATGCATGGGTGCGCCGTTCTATGTCTTAGGTCCTCTGGTCACGGATATCGCCCCGGGCTACGACCATATCACCTCTGCTATCGGCGGTGCCGTTGCGGCGATGAACGGTGCGGCATTCCTCTGCTATGTGACTCCTGCGGAGCACCTTGCGCTCCCGAATGTAGAGGACGTAAAGCAGGGCATTATCGCTTCAAAGATAGCCGCTCATGCCGCTGATATCGCAAAGCACATCCCCCACGCAATGGATATCGACAACGAGATGGCTGACGCTCGCAGGACATTCAACTGGGACAGGCAGTGGGAATGCTCCATCGACCCTGAAACTGCGAAAAAGATACGTGACGACAGAAAGCCTGAGATCGAGGAGAGCTGTTCGATGTGCGGCAAATTCTGCGCCGTAAGGAGCATGAACAAGGCGCTCGAGGGCGAGTATATAGACATTTTGTGAGGTGAAAAAATGGTCAGAATAAATGGAGCAGAATTGCAGGTTGCAGGCAGAACAGTAGCAGAGCACCTTGCGGAAAACGGCTACGACGCAAAGCGTGTAGCAGTGGAGCTCAACGGAGATATCCTGCCGAAAGCGCAGTACGACAGCACCATACTTCATGACGGCGACAGCGTTGAGATCGTGAGCTTTGTAGGAGGCGGCTGATATGACTGAAACCGAATGGCTCACTGCTTTGGAACAGCGGCACGGAGCGGAGCTGCAGAGGAGATTTTCAGCGGCTTCGGTAGCAGTGTGCGGTCTGGGAGGTCTGGGCTCG
>JAGAKC010000473.1 GCA_017848155.1 Oscillospiraceae bacterium
CTGCTTTCGTCAATGCCCATGGCGGAAAGTGCTATCCTCATCCTCTGAACATAGCCGTGATGGTCTGCGCCGAGAATGTTTATCGCCTTGTCGTAGCCACGTGTCACCAGCTTGTCATAGTGATATGCGATATCAGGCACGATGTATGTGGGGAAGCCGTTGGAGCGCACCAGAACGAAGTCCTGATCGCCGCCGAAATCGGTAGCCTTCAGCCACAGCGCACCCTCCTTCTCATAGGTGTGACCGCCGTCCTTCAGCTTGTCGATGACAGCCTTTACAGCGCCGCTGTTGTGCAGTGTGCTCTCCTTGAACCAGTTGTCGTACTTGATGCGGTATTTCAGCAGGTCAGCCTCAAGTCCTGCCTCGTTGAGGGGCAGCGCATAGTCAACAAGCGCCTTTCTCCTGTCCTCCTCGGAGAGTGCGGCAAGGCTGTCGCCGTGCATGTCGTAGTAGTTCTTTGCATGAGCTATGATATCCTGTCCGAGGTATACGTCCTCGGGCATGGGGAATTCAGCGGTATTTCCGTCCTCGCCGTAGATAGCCTTTGTAAAGGTGTCCATATCAGCGCCCCTGCACTCGTTCACGACACGCTGACCCGCCTCGGAGCAGATGTGCATGTAGCGCAGCGAGAGCGACTTTCCGAACTTCTCCACCTGATTTCCTGCGTCGTTGATGTAGAACTCACGGGAAACCTCGTAGCCTGCCTCCTGAAGCAGCGAGGAAAGGCTGTCGCCGATAGCGCCGCCTCTTGCGTTACCGATATGCATGGGACCTGTGGGGTTTGCCGAAACGAACTCCACCAGCACACGCTTGCCCTTGCCCATGTCGGTCCTGCCGTAGTCATCGCCGAGCTTTATCGCATTTCTTACCACATCGCCAAACCAGCCGCCGCCGATAAAGAAGTTGAGGAAGCCGGGGCCTGCCACCTCGATCTTGTCGAAGGCGGTGCCGGAAAGCTCTGCGCTCTCAACGATCATCTGTGCGATGGCACGGGGGTTGTTCTTAAGCGCCTTTGCGCTCACCAGTGCGGCATTTGCGGAAAAATCACCGTGGGAAACGTCGCCGGGAATAGTCACCTGAAAGGGGGGCAGCGGCTCTGCGGGCACCTTGCCCTCTGCTACCATTCTGCCCAGTGCGGACATGATTATCTCCTTGACCTGTGATTTTGCTTCGTTTACAGCATTATACATCTCTTTTGTCCTCCGTCATATTGTTTTTACAGAAATAGTTATCTCGTTTGAAAGCATAAGACCGCCGTTTACATCTATCGAGTAGCACACCTCTATCTCGCCGCCGTTGTCCGCCATCACATGGCGCAGCTTCGTCGTGGATATGCCGATCATGCAGTCGCCGAATTCCGTACCGTAGTGGCAGTAGTGGCGCTGACCCTGCTCGAATACAAGGCTCGAAAAGGCTGCGCCCGTCCTTGTCATGGTGACCACATCGCCGTGCACCTTAAGCTGGACATGGCTGCCCTCAAAGCCCGTAGCCTCGCTCTCGTCATAGTCAATGTAATAAGCGCCCTCGTGCAGGCGGTATTCGCCCTTTGTAAACAGGTCCGAGCGGTCGGTCTGACCGTCAGCGGTCTGCTTTATCCTCATTCTTATCTGTGCATTATCTGCCATTTTTTCACCGTTTCTTTTTATCAGTTCTCCGAATTACGCTCCACCGCAAGCTCGATTAGCCTGTCAAGCAGCTCACCGTAAGGGATGCCCATGTTGTCCATCAGCTTCGGGTACATGCTGATGGGAGTAAATCCGGGGATAGTGTTTATCTCGTTAAGTATTATATCGTCCTCTGTCACAAAGAAGTCCACTCTCGAAAAGCCGCTGCAGCCCATCGCAGTGTAGGCTCTCTTTGCCGTTTCACGCAGCTCTTCCATCTGCTCCTCTGTTATCTTTGCAGGGATATCCAGCACCGACGTGCCAAGCTTGTACTTTGCGTCGTAGTCGTAAAACTCCTCCGCAGGGGTTATCTGACCGGGGATGGAAGCGATAAGGCGGCTGCCGTTTCCGAGCACCGCACACTCTACCTCCTTGCCGATGATCTCTGTTTCGATGACCACCTTTGAGCAGTGCGCAAATGCGATCTTAAGACCGTTTTTGAGCTGCTCCCTGTCCGCAGCACGGGAAACTCCCACCGAGGAGCCTGCGCATGCAGGCTTAACGAACAGCGGATAACCGCCGAGCTTGCCCTCTATCTCGCCGCAGGCGCTGTCGATATCCGAAAGCGCAGAGCGTGTGATGTAGCAGTAGGGCGCAGTCTTTATACCTGCTGTGTCAAGGATGGTGTGGGTGATGGCCTTATCCATGCATGCCGCAGAGGAGGTCATATCGCAGCCTACGCAGGGCAGACCTGCAAGGGCACAAAGACCCTGTACCGTGCCGTCCTCGCCGTTGACGCCGTGCAGCACGGGGAAAACTGCGTCCACCTTGCGCAGGTAGTACTTGTCGTCCGCCCCGAGAAGCAGTATGCCCTTATGCACCGAATCAGGGCTTATTACAGCCGTACAGCAGTCGGGATCGTTCTCCCACTCACCTGTCTTTATATCCTCGTACTCACCGGGATAGTATTTCCAGTGTCCCTTTTTGGTGATACCGATACACATTACGTCGTACTTATCCTTAGGAATATTGGTCAGCACCGAGTATGCCGAGATAAGCGACACATCGTGCTCGCTGGAAGCGCCGCCGAAAAGTACTGCGATCTTAAGCTTTGCCATGATACTCACCCTGCAGTGCGCTGCACTGCACCCTTTCCCGAAACTATGTATACAGGGGAACTGCCCCTATCGGACTTTATGCTCCCTGCTGATGCGATATTCACCGCCGTGCATAGTTCCGCATAATAATACAGTATATATTGTACCATATTAGCTGCCTTTTTTCAAGGGGGTAACGGGAAAAAGATACCTCTGACGCAAAAGTTTTGTCGAAATATGTATATTAAAAAAGCCCGATCTTCGGGCAAATTATCTCTCGCGCGAAGCGCGAATTTGTTTAGGTCAAGCCTTTTTAAAGGCTTGTGGGGTGTGCTGGTTAAGTCCGTAGGACATAACTTTCACCACATCAGCGCAAAGCGCTTTATTAAGACAATTAAGCGCTAAAGGGGTTCGGGGGAAAACAAGAGTTTTCCCCCGATGCTTTTGATGGCTTCCAGACATCAAAAGCATAGTATTCACATTTTCGAAGAGTCCCGTAGGACTGATACAGACGTAATCCCCATGCCCACCCTCGCACACAGTCAATATCCGGTAGTAACGATGCTCAAAAACGATACGGATGTACATTGTCAGGGCATAACAGTAAAAATGCGCCTGCCCCGTGCGCCATCCTAAGCGTGGACTCATTCTCAGCCACAGAGATGACATTCGCCCCGTGCGCTACCTGCTTATATCAGATGTCCGTCGTCCAGTTGGTCATCTGTATCTTTGCGTCAAGCTCACGCAGCTGCTTTGACATGGCGTCCACCTTTTTCTGGAGCGCCCTTACGTCCACCGAGCTGAGTATCCTTATCTCGGAGCGTGTCGCACGCTGTGCGGTGCAGCTTGCCTCTGAAACAAGCTCACGGTAAGCCTGCAGCTTCATCGTGAGTGCGTCCCTCTGTGCGATGAGCTGCGTCAGGGTGCAGCCGTCCACAACAGTATTGCAATTTGCATGGTTGATATCCCCGATGAGCTTTTCAAGCCTTGCCACGCAGCCGTCAAGCTCCGTCAGCAGCTCATTCGGGTCCTCAGCAGGAAGCTCGCCCTCCTGCGTAAGTGCGTTGTTCATCAGTCTTGAGCGCAGCTGTGCTATCCTGCGGTTGATATCCGCACGCTCCTGTAATGCCTCTGCAAGCTTCATAAGTTGCCCCTTTCTTTTAACGTAATATTGCCCTATACCGTCGAAAAAGTCCCGTTGGGACTTTTCCGCCGAAGCATCCGCCCTGCATGCACTCATTGACGGCGATGCCGTCAATTCGCACACTGGTGCGGATAGAAGTTATTTTTCCGACGCACATGTCGTCGGAAAAATTTATTTAAAAAAGCCTGCTTCGCAGGCAAAAATATAGTTTTTCGACAAGCTGAGGCTGCCCCTTTTAGGAGCAGCCCGAGACCGTCGAAAAAGCCACATTCTTAGGCGAACGAGAAAGTGCCAGATACTAGGAACCCGCACTACGACTAGGCTTTGTGCCTGTCGTATTGCGGCGTAGCATGGATGCTACGAAATCGTCGCCAAAAGGCGGCATGGATGCCGCCAGCCTAGCGACGAACAAGTGACCGACGTAGATGGTACTTTATCGACAGCCTGAGGCTGCTCTATTAAGAGCAGCCCCTAAACTTATATTTTAGTCCTCGTTCCAGTCGTAGAGCTTTCTGATGTCAGCGCCTACCTTTTCAAGCTGATGCTCGCCCTCGATGCGTCTGCAAGCGTTGAAATGAGCTCTGCCCATCTTGTTCTCCATGATCCAGTTGCGTGCGAAGGTACCGTCCTGTATCTCGTTCAGTACCTTCTTCATCTCCTTCTTGGTCTCCTCGGTGATGATGCGCTTACCTGTTTCGTAATCGCCGAACTCTGCTGTGTCGGAGATGGAGTATCTCATCATCTTGAAGCCGCCCTTGTAGATAAGGTCAACGATCAGCTTCATCTCGTGGATGCACTCGAAGTAAGCGTTCTGAGGGTCGTAGCCTGCCTCAACGAGAGTCTCGAAGCCAGCCTTCATGAGGGCAGTAACACCGCCGCACAGAACAGCCTGCTCACCGAACAGGTCGGTTTCAGTTTCACACTGGAATGTCGTTTCAAGAACACCTGCTCTTGCGCCGCCGATACCTGCCGCATAAGCAAGACCTGTGTCAAACGCTCTGCCTGTTGCGTCCTGATGAACAGCGATAAGGCAGGGAACGCCTCTGCCGATCTGGTACTCGGAGCGTACTGTGTGACCGGGGCCCTTGGGTGCGATCATGATAACGTCAACGTCAGCAGGGGGAACGATCTGACCGAAGTGGATATTGAAGCCGTGAGCAAATGCAAGCGTCTTGCCTGCTGTGAGGTTGGGAGCGATGCTCTCTCTGTACAGGTCAGCCTGCTTCTCGTCGTTGATAAGTATCATGATAAGGTCAGCAAGCTTTGCAGCCTCTGCCGCTGTATACACCTGGAAACCTGCGTCAACAGCCTTCTGCCAGCTCTTGGAGCCTTCATAAAGACCGATGATGACATTAACGCC
>JAGAKC010000474.1 GCA_017848155.1 Oscillospiraceae bacterium
CAGAGAGGATATCATGTACCGCATGGCAGTCGGCCTGCAGCAGGATCGTCGTCGCCATGCCTGCGTAGAAGTCTCCCAAAATGGGGGAGAACAGCGGTGCCTGTTCCAAACCGCAAATCTTCTGCATCTCGGGCAGGTGCTTGTGCTGCTGGGAGAGTGCATACTGTCTGGGTGTGTCGTAGTCAGAGGGACGGTCTGCGCCCTCGTAAACTGCGATAGCCTTTTTGCCTGCGCCGCTGTAGCCTGAAACGGCATGCACGGAAACAGGGTAGTCAGCAGGCATTATGCCGAGCTTTACAAGAGGATATACCATCGAAGCAAATCCGCTTGCATAGCAGCCGGGGACAGCAACACGGTTGCTGCTCTCTATCTTCTTTCTGAAATCAGGGGACAGCTCGGGGAAGCCGTATTCCCAGTCGGGATTGGTCCTGTGAGCTGTGGAAGCGTCGATGATACGTACCCTGTCATCAGCAAGGGAAACAGCCTCGATGGAAGCTGCGTCAGGCAGACAGAGGAAAGTAAAATCCGAGCTGTTTATCAGCTTTTTACGCTCATCAAGGTCCTTTCTCTTATCCTCGTCGATACGGAGAAGCTCGATATCGTTTCGTCCTGCGAAGCGCTCCAGTATCTTAAGACCTGTGGTGCCCTCCTGACCGTCAATATAAACCTTAACCATTGCAAAGCTCCTCCAGTTTCTTTCTAGTAATCTCAATCTGCGCTCTTACGCTCTCGGGAGCAGGTCCGCCGTAGGACTTTCTCTCCATCACGCAGGTGTTGAGGCTGATAGCCTCGTAAACGTCGTTGTCGAAAAGGTCGGTCTGCTTCTTGTAGTCCTCCAGAGGAAGCTCCTCAAGAGTGGTATCAAGGCTGATGCAGTGAGCCACCAGACCGCCTGTAATCTTATTTGTATCACGGAAGGGCATGCCTTTCTTAACGAGATAGTCAGCGCAGTCGGTAGCGTTGATGAATCCCTTAGCGGCAGCCTTTCTCATATTATCCTTGTACAGCTTCATCGTTTCAAGCATGGGAATAAAGGGGATAAGGCACATCTTGATGGTGTCAACAGCGTCAAAGATAGCCTCCTTGTCCTCCTGCATATCCTTGTTGTATGCGAGGGGCAGACCCTTCATCATCGTGAGCAGTGTAACGTTGTCGCCGATAACTCGTCCTGTCTTACCACGGATAAGCTCGGTAACGTCGGGATTTTTCTTCTGCGGCATGATGCTGGAGCCTGTCGAATATGCGTCGTCAAGCTCGATGAATTTGAATTCCCAGCTGCTCCACATGATTATCTCCTCGGAGAAACGTGACAGATGCATCATGCATATAGCAATGGCATTTGCAAGCTCGATGCAGGAATCTCTGTCCGAAACACCGTCAAGCGAGTTTACCATCGGAGCGTCCATTCCGAGCAGGGAAGCAGTCCTGAATCTGTCGATGTTGTATGTGGTACCTGCCAGTGCGCCGCTTCCGAGAGGGCAGACGTTCATTCTGCGTGCGATGTCGTTCAGACGGTCGATATCACGCAGCAGCATCTGTGCATACGCCATCATGTGCTGACCGAAGGTTATCGGCTGTGCACGCTGAAGATGGGTGTATCCCGGCATGATGGTGTCGGTGTTGTTTTCGGCAATATTGCAGATGACCTTTGTGAGCTGTACCACAAGATCCTTTATCTCCTTTATCTCATCTCTGAGATAAAGACGGATGTCAAGAGCCACCTGATCGTTTCTTGAGCGTGCTGTGTGCAGACGCTTTCCCACGTCGCCAAGGCGCTTTGTAAGCTCCGCCTCGATAAACATGTGGATATCCTCTGCCGTCATGTCAAGCTGTAAAGCACCGCTTTCGATATCAGCCAGTATCTCTTTAAGACCGCCGATTATCTCAAGGCTGTCGCTCATGCTTATTATGCCCTGTTCACCAAGCATGGTCGCATGTGCGATACTGCCCTCGATATCGTGTCTGTACATTCTTCCGTCGAAAGATATAGAGGAGTTGAAGTCGTTGACCTTGCTGTCAACCTCCTTTGAAGATCTTCCTGCCCACATCATCTGTGCCATATCATACCTCTTTTAAATATATTCTATAAATAAATGTAAGAGCGGAAAGGCTTACCGAGGCAGTGCAGAGCACCGCCTCAAACTTTCCCGCCCTTAATAAGTCTGTGTCGTTTTACTTGTTGTTTCTCTCAGCGTCGAGGAGAGCCTTCACCTTGATAGGCAGACCGAACAGGTTGATGAAGCCTGCGGAATCCTTCTGGTCGTAAACATCGTCCTCACCGAAGGAAGCGAAGTCCTCGCTGTACAGTGTGTAGGGAGATGTTACGCCTGCATTGATGATGTTGCCCTTGTAGAGCTTGAGCTTAACTTCACCTGTGCAGGTCTCCTGTGTCTTGTCAACGAATGCGTCCATAGCTTCACGCAGGGGAGTGTACCACTGACCGTTGTATACGATGTCTGCATACTTCTGAGCAAGACCGTACTTGTAGTGCTGTGTCTCCTTGTCAAGGCAGATGGTCTCGAGCACCTCGTGAG
>JAGAKC010000475.1 GCA_017848155.1 Oscillospiraceae bacterium
CTGGCGTTCACGAAGAATTACTTCTGAAATTTTCAAGTCAACCATAAGTTATTTCTCCCTTCAAGCTATTAACTGAATAGAAACTGCGCAATTTCTGATTATATTTTATAATAACGCATAAGCAAAGTCAATAACTGCTGATGGGAGTTCTCTCAAGCGTTGTTTGAATATTTCTGTGGTTGCTTTAAATAGGTTCTTGCCCCGTCGTTCAGTGCAGCAAGCTTCCTGTGTTTGGCTCACAGTATATGAAGTAAAAATTCCTCTTGCGTATCGCAGCGCAAGAGGATTTCTTTTCAGAAAAATTTTAAGGCTCATTCCCAAAAATCTTGACTACAAAGTTTTGGGACGATATAATATAAGTATAGACACAGAAAGGAGCCGCACCCATGAAGATCGCGATCTATTCCCGAAAATCGAAGTTTACAGGCAAGGGCGAGAGTATCGAAAATCAGATAGTCCTCTGCCGTGACTACATACAGCGCACTATTCCCGAAGCCACTGACAGCGACATTTTCGTGTATGAGGACGAGGGCTTCTCTGCTAAAAACCTTGACCGTCCGCAGTTTCGTCTGATGATGCAGCAGGCGAGGAAGGAGCCTTTCGATTACATCGTGGTCTACCGCCTTGACCGAATAAGCCGTAACGTAGGCGATTTCGCTACCCTCATCGAGGAGCTTAACGGCATGAATACCGCTTTCGTCTGCATTAAGGAGCAGTTTGATACCTCAACGCCGATGGGCAGGGCAATGATGAATATAGCAGCCGTATTCGCTCAGCTTGAGCGCGAGACCATCGCAGAGCGTGTACGGGACAATATGGTGCTTCTTGCGAGGACGGGCAGATGGCTTGGCGGCGTAACTCCGATGGGATTTGCAGGGGAGAAGGTCGAGATACAGGACGGCGAGGGCAAGCACCGCTCAGCTTTCAAGCTGTCTGTCGTTGACGATGAAATGCGTGTAGTCCGCACCGTATACGAGAAATTCCTTGAATTTCATTCGCTGACTAAGGTAGCAACGTGGTGTATTCAGCATGATATCAAGACCCGCGAGGGCTGCGATTTCCGCATGAGAGCTGTACGTGATATGCTGACTAATCCCGTCTACTGCGTGGCTGATGAGGCTTCCTATAACTATTTCAGTGAGCTTAGCAGCGACCTCTGCTTTGACAGGGATGAGCTTGACGGCAAATGCGGACTTATGCCATTCCGCAGGACAACGCAGAGCGGCAGAAAACACGTCCGACTTTCACCTGACGAGTGGATAATCGCATTGGGAAAGCATAAGGGAATAATTCCCTCAGAAGATTGGATAAAGGTACAGCAGGTGATCGAGGGTAACTCGGGCAAGAGCTTCTATCGTCCCGTGCGTAACCAGGTATCTATCTTCTCAGGTCTTGTCCGCTGCGGAAAGTGCGGTCATATCATGCGACCGAGGGTAAACAGCAACAAGCGTCGTGATGATGAGGGTAACCAGACCTTCGCCTATATGTGCGAGTACAAGGAGCGCACCCGTAAGCTGCACTGTGATATGTGCAATGTCAATGGTAACGTGCTGGATAAGCTGCTGTGTGACGAGATACTTGGCTTCAACAGGGCAAAATCCTCTGTCAGCAGACAGATGAGTAAGATAATGAAGCAGTCCGAGCAGAAATCTGAGGTCAACCGCGAAAAGCTGAATGACCTCACAAAACAGCTTGAGGAAAAGAAGCGCATGATATCAAACCTCATGATAACGCTTGCGAGATCTGACCAGAGCGACATTATGTTTGAGTATACAAGCAAGGAGATAGAGCGTCTTGACGGTGAGGTAAAGCAGCTTGACAGAGAGATAGCGGAGCTTAGCTTTGCAGGCGAGGAGCAGGCTCAGAATGAGAGCCATGTTAAAATGCTTGTACAGTCCCTCAGCGAATTCAAGGAGCGTTTCGATAAGCTTTCTGTGGTAGAGAAGCGCGAGTATATGTATAAGGTTATCGACAGGGTAGAGTGGGACGGAGAGAATGCGCATATTTTTCTCAGGACCGCAGGCGATAACGAATGACCTAAGTAACAGATACGACATAAGAAAAGATGTCAATGGAGTACAGATACGAGTACAGACATTTGACCGAGGATGTCGAGAAGTGCACAGATGCAAGGAAACATCATGTCGGCTAGGCTTTGTGCCTGCCGAGCGTGATGTTGACGCAGCAGATGGGTGCTTATCGACATTCACATCTGCGTTTCCGCAGGTGTGTGATTGCATTATCAATACATTTGGACGCATAAGTGGAAAAATGATGCCCTTTCTGGTAGTCGAATGTTTCTACTGCACGGATAAGACCTATCGTGCCGATGGATATGAGGTCGTCTGCTTCGTTAGGGTCAGGGTACTTTTTGTTGACTATATAAGCGACGAGGCGGAGATTTCTTTCGATGAGCGTGTCACGTGCTGAGGTATCTCCCTCAGCTATACGCTTTATAACTATCTCCTCCTCTGACTTTGAAAGCTGCTTCGGAAAAAGATTTCTGTTTTCCAGATGCAGACCTAAGAAAAGAAGATTTTCAAGTGCAAGCTTGATAAAGTAACTGTACATAGCGATCCCTCCCGAGGTATTCTATTATGATCTGCCTGTACAAAATTCCGTGTCGAAAGTAAAAAGATAGTAGGAGAAAAAGAAGAAAAGCAAGGAGAATGAAAATGCATAGCTTAACTATATTTGACAGTTGTAACAGAATGCCGCAGCAGGTGTTTGACGAGTTTTTCAGCCTTATGGAGATATCATTTCCTGCAACCGAGCGCAGAGATCGCAATGGTTTTCTGTGGGAATATGAGAATACGGAGTTCAGAAGCATGTGCAGCATATCTGAACATCTGGATGCTGTGATGAATTACTGGGATATGGGTGATCTTATCTACATAGAGCATTTTGCGGTAGCTCCCGAGCTTCGTGGCAGGGGCAAAGGTGCTGCGATGATGAAGGAAATGCTCTCACGGGAAAGCGGTAAGACGCTGGTGCTTGAAGCGGAGCTGCCATCAGAGGGCGAGGTTGCACAGCGCAGGATAGGCTTCTATGAGCGTCTTGGCTTTAAGATGAACGAATACAGCTACATCCAGCCGCCGCTTATTATGGGTGAGCCGCCCGTTCCTCTTGTGATAATGTCCTGTCCCGAGGCGCTCTCAAGGGAGAGCTTTGATCACGTCCGTGAAACACTATACAGAAAAGTGTACAACATAAACAGTAAATAAGTGCATAATGTTGGGTAAAAAAGTAATTGCTTTTTTCTGCGAATGGTGTTATAATCCATAATTGGCTCTGGTCGATTAATAATAATGAGGTCTTAAACACTATGGCATATATAAAGAGCATGACCGAGGGAAACGAGCTTGGTCATATATTGCGTTTTACCCTGCCGCTTCTGGTGGGAAACCTGTTTCAGCAGCTATATAATATCGTGGATTCCGCTATTGTCGGACGGTATCTTGGAAAGGATTCGCTTGCGGCTGTCGGTTCTACAGGTTCTATTACATATCTGTTCTATACGCTTTGCATAGGTCTTGCAACTGGCGCAGGAATACTCATTGCGCAGCGCTTCGGAGCTAATGACATTCCTGCTGTAAAGCGGCTGATATCAAATTCGGCCTATGCGCTGCTTACACTTGGAGTTCTGATAAGTGCAGTTTCGGTTTGTCTTGCCGAGCCTATGCTGCGGATGCTTGATACTCCCGAAAATGTTATAGGTGAAGCCACAGGTTATATGCGCATCTCATGTGCAGGTACAGTTGCGGTGGCGCTGTATAATTGGATAAATGCCGTCATGCGTTCTCTGGGAGATTCAAAGACTCCGCTGATATTTCTCGGAGTTGCAAGCGTGCTGAATGTGGGGCTTGATCTGCTTTTCGTTGTCGTGTTTGAGATGGGCGTAGACGGTGCGTCTCTTGCAACAGTAATATCTCAGGGTGTGTCAGCTCTTGGAAGCATTGCTTTTGCATTTGCAAAGAATCCCTGTTTCAGATTCAGCAGAGATCAGCTTAAGCCTGAGCCTTCCATATTTCTGAAATGTGTGATCACAGGTATTCCTATCGCACTTCAGAATGCCATGGTGTCGGTTTCGATGGTAATGCTCCAGCGCACTGCGAACAGCTTCGGCGAGAACGTCATGGCGGCGTACACAGCTTCTATGAGGGTAGAGCAGCTGGTACAGCAGCCCTTTTCGTCACTGAATGTTGCCATGTCCACCTTTGCAGGACAAAACATCGGTGCAGGCAAGACAGATCGTGCAGTAAAGGGCTTTCACAAAAGTGTTTTCGTGGGAGCGGTCTTTTCCGTGATAATGCTTGCCGTGTTTATGCTGTTCAGCCGTCCTGTTATCGGTATGTTCGTTTCAGATGCGGCGGTGCTGGATATAGGCGGTGCGGCACTTAAGCTCTCGTCGCTGTTCTATTTCCCCCTCGGACTCATCCATATCACAAGGGGTATGCTGAACGGTGCAGGCGATGTGGGTTATGCACTGATAAACGGTATAACTGAGGTCGTCGGCAGGATAGGCTTTGCGGCGATATTGGTCAATATCCCAGGTGTAGGTCATTGGGCAGTCTGGGGTACGACCTGTCTTACGTGGGTGCTGACCGCTGCTATGAGCCTTATCAGATACAAAGGCGGTAAATGGCGCAGCAAATGTGTTTCGGATAAAGCGCTTATTTCCGAAGAATAAAAAGAAAACGCTCCTGACTATTTGAAGTCGGGAGCGTTGCTGTTTTATTTCTGGTATTTTGGCTCGCAGGTGACGTTTATGCCAAGGCGCTTGAATATCCTTTCGTCCACAGGGGAGAGGATAACAGTGGAGTGCACCTCGCAGCCACGAAGTCCTGCTATCTGGTCCATGGCGAGCTTTGCGGTATCGCTGGTGGTGGCGCAGATGGACAGAGCAAGCAGTGTTTCGTCTGTATGGAGTCTGGGGTTGATGCTGCCGAGATGACCTACCTTTAGATTCTGGATAGGCTCGATGACCTGCGGTGACATCAGCAGTACCTCATCATCTATACCGCCGAGGTATTTCAGTGCATTGAGAAGCAGGGCAGAGGACGCACCAAGCAGGTTTGAAGTCTTACCTGTGATGACAGTTCCGTCAGGAAGCTCCATAGCCGCAGCAGGGGCACCTGTAGCCTGTTCCTTACTGAGAGCAAACTGCACGACTTTTCTGTCGTCGGGAGTAACTCCTGTCTGCTTCATCATAAGCTCCAGCTTTACGATCTCGTCGTCCTTTACAAGACCCTGACGTCTGCCGCAGAGCGCCACGTAATATCGACGGATGATCTCCTGTCGTGAAGCTTCGCATACGACGTCGTTGTCGATGATGCAGTTTCCTGCCATGTTGACACCCATGTCTGTGGGGGACTTGTAGGGGGATTCGCCGTATATCTTCTCGAACATCGCATTAAGTACGGGGAATATCTCAACATCACGGTTGTAGTTTACGGTAGTTTCACCGTAAGCCTCAAGATGGAACGGGTCGATCATATTTACATCATTCAGGTCAGATGTTGCAGCTTCATAAGCGATATTTACAGGATGTCGCAGTGGAATGTTCCAGATAGGGAATGTTTCAAATTTCGCATAGCCTGCTTTGATGCCACGTTTCTGTTCATGATACAGCTGGGAAAGGCAGGTCGCCATCTTTCCGCTTCCAGGTCCCGGCGCAGTAATTACAACAAGATGACGTGATGTTTCAATGAAATCATTCTTTCCGTAGCCCTCATCGCTCATTATGTGAGGAATATTGGAGGGGTAGCCCTTTATGTGATAATGGTGGTACACCTTTATTCCGAGTGCCTCAAGGCGCTGCTGGAAAGCGTCTGCGGAAGCCTGTCCCTCATACTGGGTGAGTACGACGCTGCTGACATAAAGTCCGATCTTTGAGAAGATGTTGTAAAGGCGGATGACATCGACATCGTATGTAATGCCAAGATCGCCCCTTACCTTGTTTTTCTCAATATCTCCTGAATTTATGACTATCACGATCTCCGCTTCGTCCTTAAGCTGAAGCAGCATCTGCAGCTTACTGTCAGGCTTGAAGCCGGGAAGAACTCTTGATGCATGGAAATCATCAAACAGCTTTCCGCCGAATTCAAGATACAGCTTATCTCCGAACTGAGAAATACGTTCTCTGATATGTTCAGATTGCATTTTCAGATACTTGTCATTGTCAAATCCGATTTTTTTGTCCATATATAATATCCTTTCGGTTTTATATCATACTTATTTAGTATATTACATTTTCTGAAAAAAAGCAATAGGAAATAATTTTTTTTTTGCACAAAATAAAAACAGGCGTCCGAAAACGCCTGTCTTGATAGCAGTTGATAGATCAGCCTGCAAGAGAATTCTGGATGCAGGTGGTAGCAACTACAGCGAGGATACCGCCGATAGAGGAACCAACGAAATTAACGATCAGCTGATAACCCCAGTCTACCTTTTCACCGTTCTTGTTGGGGATAGGCAGGATAGCAAACCAGATGCTGCTGAAAACGGAACGCATAGCGTTCATGCTGAAGCCTGTGCTGTTGAGGGAGAGGGAGAGCAGTGCAACTGCGCCGAAGCCGACAACGCCGATGGTAACAGGGGAAGAAACGCCTGTGATGCCCATGAATACGAGGAACAGGAATACGAATGTTGCAAGTACTTCCTGGAAGAAGTTGAGCGCCATGTTCTTTTCAACAGGGTAAGCAGAGAAGATACCACGCTTGGATTCTTCGGGGGAAGCCTTGAAGGAATCGTGGAAGAATATCATGCAAAGGAGAACAGCTGCGCCTGCTGCGAGGAACTCCATAAGCAGATAAAGAGCCGCATCAGCTATGGGAAGAGCACCCATAATAAGCTTACCGAATACTACGCCGGGGTTCAGGAATGCGGGACCGCCCATTACAACTGCAATTGCAAGACCAAAGCCTACCGAAAGGCTCCATGCAATGACAAGTTCTATGTAGTTGAGCTTTCCAACAAGAGTTTTCTTGAGCGAGATATTACACATGTACGAATATCCGCCCAGCAGGAATATAAGACTGCCGACAAATTCAGATAAGTAGACCATAATAGATTTCTCCTGTCATTTTTATTACGTTGTTAACGTAATTATATTATAAACCTTTTTTCGACATATGTCAATAACTTTCAACAAACGATTTTAAAATTTGACATAATATACAATTGTTGCGATTGTTTGCGCATATTAAATGTCAAAATAGAGTTAATATTCACAAAAAGGAGATTTTTGGCATCAGGGAAGGCAATGATCCTGGTTATAATAAATGATACGTGAGTGATCTGTAGTTTCCTATAAAAATAAAAAAACCGCTGGACCTCATTCGGATAAGGTCGGCGGAACGCTGGCTATATTTGACGGAATAGTTTTTTATAACACGGGATAAACAAAAAAATTCCGCTGGACCTCATTCGGATAAGGTCGGCGGAACGCTGGCTATATTTGACGGAATAGTTTTTTATAACACGGGATAAACAAAAAAATTCCGCTGGACCTCATTCGGA
>JAGAKC010000476.1 GCA_017848155.1 Oscillospiraceae bacterium
AATGTTGCTACAGGTGTTATGAGCTTTGCTGAGATAGATGCGATGATGTATAAGATCGAGGGTGAGGACCTTTATCTTATCGGTACATCCGAACATTCTATGATCGGTAAGTTCATCGACACTATTATCGACGAGGAAGCACTTCCCCATACTCTTACATCCTACTCTCCCTGCTTCCGTAAGGAAAAGGGTGCTCATGGTATAGAAGAACGTGGCGTATACCGTATCCATCAGTTTGAAAAGCAGGAGATGATCGTTGTCTGCAAGCCTGAGGAATCCGCTGAATGGTTCACAAAGCTGTGGCAGAACACTGTTGATCTGTTCCGCTCTATGGATATTCCTGTTAGAACTATCGAGTGCTGCTCCGGCGACCTTGCTGACCTTAAGGTCAAATCCTTTGACGTTGAAGCATGGAGCCCCAGACAGAAGAAGTACTTTGAGGTCGGCAGTTGCTCTAACCTCGGCGATGCACAGGCAAGACGCCTTGGTATCCGTGTTAAGACAGCAGACGGCAAGAAGTATTTTGCACACACTCTCAACAATACGGTAGTTGCTCCTCCTAGAATGCTTATTGCTTTCCTTGAGAACAACCTTAATGAGGATGGCAGCGTGAATATTCCTGAGGTGCTCAGACCTTACATGGGCGGAAAGGCTAAAATTGGCTGATAAAAAAGCACAAGCTGCAATGTTGGCAGGATATTCAGCGGCCCTGAAAAGATGGAGCAACATATTATAATGATAACTGAAATAATGGTTGTATGATTGTATGGTGGGATTATAAGCGTTTTCGATTATCGGAGACGCTTTATAGTCCTGCTTTTTTTTGAACTTACATATATTTACTGTGCTGGCAAAAGGAGAAGAAAATGGCTTTTGTTACTTTGGATAATGTTTATAAGCGTTATCATATGGGTGAGGTCACCATCAATGCAGCTGATGGAATGACGTTTGATATAGAAAAGGGAGAGTTTGTCATTATTGTAGGTCCGAGTGGCTCGGGCAAGACGACTGTACTCAATATGCTTGGCGGTATGGATGCTTGTGACGAGGGCATTATCAGTGTTGATGGGGCAAGAGTCGATGGTTACAACAGAAAACAGCTGACAGAATATCGCAGATATGATATTGGATTTATATTCCAGTTCTACAATCTTCTTCCTAATCTGACAGCAAAAGAAAATGTAGAGCTTGCTACGCAGACCACAAAGGATTATATTCCTGCGGACGAGATACTGGAGAAGGTGGGACTTGGTGAAAGACTGAACAATTTCCCGGCACAGCTTTCAGGCGGTGAGCAGCAGCGTGTATCTATTGCACGTGCTCTCAGCAAAAGACCTAAGCTGCTGCTGTGTGACGAGCCTACGGGAGCGCTTGACTACAATACGGGAAAAATGGTGCTGAAGCTGCTCCAGGATACCTGTCGCAACGATGGAATGACAGTCATCCTTGTTACACATAATTCAGCAATAGCACCTATGGCAGACAGAGTCATAAAGATCAAAAACAGCAAGGTGAGCAAGGTCATTCTTAATGAACATCCCACGCCTGTGGAAGATATCGAGTGGTAACGGAGGCAGAAAATTGAGATCAATCAATAAGAATATATTCCGTGAGATATCAAAATCAAAAGGTCGATTTATGTCCATATTTCTGATATGCGCTATCGGTGTAGGTTTTTTCAGCGGTGTGCGTGAAACAGGAAACGACATGAAAGTATCAGCAGATATATTGTATGATGAGCAGGAGCTTTTTGATCTGCGTGTATTGAGCACATTCGGTCTTACAGATGGCGATGTACGATCTATAAGTGAGGTCAATGATGTAACGGAGGTACTTGCTTCAAAGTACAGTGATCTTGCGCTTCATTTTGATAATAAAGAATATCTTACACGTGTCTATTCCTGGAATAATGATGAAATGAACAAGGTCATTATCAATCTGGGTCGTGCACCTGCGGCGGATAATGAATGTATAATAAGTCAGAATAAGCTTGACAACAGCTTTGCGATCGGTGATGTTGTGACAATGGCTGACCTTACGGATGCGGAGGAGTTTCCGCTTGAGCGTAAGGAGTTTACTATAGTAGGTACATTTGACACGCCAATGTACATATCTGCAACGCAGAAGGGCAGTACTACCATCGGTGACGGTGCACTTGACTCTTTTATGTATGTTACAGAAAGTAATTTTACACAAGATATATACACAGAGATATACATCAGATCTGACAAGCTGAAAGATATGCAGAGCTATTCCGATGAATACGAGCAGCTTCGGGATGAAATATCAGAAGAGCTGAAGCAGCTTGGCATATCGAGAAGTGAGATACGCTATGATGAGGTAGTTGGCGAGGCTTTGACCGAGATAGAAGATGGTGAAAAGGAGCTTGCAGAAGCTAAAGCAGATGGCGAAAAGAGCTTGCCGATGCAAAGGCAGAGCTTGAGGACGCTGCTCAGCAGATAGCTGACGGAGAGCAGGAGCTTGTTGATGCAAAGACGGAGCTTGATGACGGTGCAGTGCAGCTTGCAGATGCCGAAAAGACGCTCGCAGATGCAAAGTCAGAGATAGATAACGGCAAGGCAGAGCTGGCTGAAAGCAAGGGTAAGCTGATCGACGCTGAAAAGGAGATAAGCGATGGTAAGCTGGAGCTTGTAAATGCCGAGCAGGAGCTGAAAAGCGCAAAATCAACTCTTGACGATAGCAAAAAGCAGCTTGACGAGGGTCAGGCTGAGATAGATAAGGGTCATGCAGAGCTTGAAGCAGGACGCAAAGAGCTGGAAGCTGCAAAGGCAGAGCTTGCAGCAGGCGAGGCGGAGTATCTAGAAGGTCTGTCACAGTATGAAGCAGGTCTTGCGCAATATGAGCAGGGTATGGCGGCACTGACCGAAGCTGAAAGTCAGTATGAGCTTGCTTTGTCTATATACGGAAAGGATAATCCCGAGGTAAATAAACTTGCTGTAGAAATAGCAACAAACCGTGCGGTGCTGGAACAGACAAAGGCTGTACTTGATGAAACAAAAAAACAGCTTGACGCTGCAAAGGCAGGTATCGATGCAGGTAAGATCGAGATAGAAAAAAACGAAGCAGTGATCGCTGAAAGTGAGAAGCAGCTTGCTGATGCACAGGCTGAGCTTGATAAGGGACGTGCGCAGTACGAAGAAGGTCTTTCGCAGTATGAGGACGGCATCAGACAGCTTGAAGAAGGCAAGGAAGAGTTCCTGAAGGGCTACAATGAATATCTGGAAGGACTTGAGGCATACAATGAAGGTCTGAAACAGATAGAGGATGCTGAAAAGCAATATAATGATGGAGCTGCGGAGCTTGCTGAAAAAAAGACGGAATACGAAGATGGTGTAAGGCAGTACGAGGAAGGTCTTGCCGAGCTGGAGGATGCTAAGCAGAAATATCTTGACGGTCTGAAAGAGTACGAGGATGGAGTCGATACATTCAATACGGAGATCGCTGATGCAGAGGAGGAGATAGCGGATGCGAAAAAGAAGATAGAGGATGCAGGCGAAGCAAAGTGGTACATCTTTACCCGTGAGGATAACCCCGGATATGCTGAATATGAAAGCAATGCTCACCGTATAGACAACATTTCAGTTGTATTTCCCGTGTTTTTCCTGCTGGTGGCAGGTCTTGTATGCCTTACCACTATGTCCAGAATGGTCGAGGAGAACCGCACACAGGTCGGAACGCTGAAAGCGCTTGGATATACGAATGGTGCGATAATGAAGCACTATCTGGTATATGCTGTGTCGGCTGCGGCTGCGGGAAGTATACTTGGTGCCTTTGGCGGAATGCTGCTTTTCCCCGGAGTTATAATATCGGCATATGCCATGATGTATATTATCACAGAAATATACTATCAGTTTAGTTTATCCAACATCCTTATGTCAGCAGGTCTGATGATAGCTGCGATAGCACTGACAGTATATTTCAGCTGTAAGCGAGTGCTTGCTGAAACTCCTGCGGGTCTAATGCGTCCAAAGGCGCCTAAGGCAGGTAAACGTGTTCTTCTGGAGCGCATCGGCCCTGTATGGAACAATATGTCGTTCTTTGCAAAGGTATCGGGAAGAAATCTGTTCCGTTATAAGCGCAGGATGTTTATGACGGTAGTTGGTATTTCAGGCTGTACAGCGCTTATGGTCGCCGGTTTTGGTTTGAAGGATTCGATAGGTGATATCGTTAACAAACAGTATAATGACATTTATCATTACAGTGGGTATATAGCTATAGACGATAAAATGACAGATGATGAGCGCAATGACCTTAATGAAGCGCTGATGGAATATGATCCTGACACCCGGACGACGTCTGCGCTGATCAAGCAGTATACAGTATCATATGAGGATGCAAATGTACAGTGCTATCTTACCGTGGCGAAGGATACGGAGATGTTTGAAAGCATGGTAACGCTGCGTGAGAGGGTATCAGGAAAAGAGCTTAGCACGAATGACGGCATCATTGTAACTGAAAAGCTGGCAAAGCTGCTTGGTGCGGAAAAGGGAGATGTCATAACAGTACAGATAAGCGACAGCGGATCGGGAACTGTTGAGATATCAGGCATTACAGAGCACTATGCAAGTCATTATATGTATCTGACAGAAAGTCAATACATCGAGCTTTTTGGCAGCACTCCTGAATATAATATGGTGTACTTTGCAAATAAGCTTGGAACTGATGAAGCGGAAAAATCGGCGTTTTCGGAAAAGCTGATGGAGAATGACGGTGTGCTCAGCGTGCTGCTGAATTCCAGCTCCTCGTCCAGCTTCCAGGAGATGCTGAGCATACTCGACCTTGTTATCATCGTCCTTATCGCAGCGGCAGGAGCACTGGCATTTGTGGTATTGTACAATCTCACAAATGTCAATATTACCGAGCGTGTGAGGGAGATAGCGACCTTGAAGGTGCTTGGCTTTTATGACCGTGAGGTATCCAGCTATGTTTTCAGAGAGAACATAATACTGTCCATCATGGGCAGTGCAGTGGGATTGCTGCTTGGTGTTGCGCTGTGTCAGTTCGTGGTGCAGACCGCAGAGATAGATGAAGTAATGTTCGGACGTGATATTCACCCCATGTCCTTTGTATGGTCCTTCCTGATAACTGTGGTGTTCTCTTTCCTTGTCAATTTCATCATGACAGGTGTATTGAAGAAGATAAGCATGGTAGAATCGTTGAAATCTGTTGAATAAAAGAAAAAGGAGCAGTTTTTCTGCTCCTTTTTCTATATAAGATATCAGTTACGCTTCGCTGTCCATAAAAACACGTGAGCCTGTTGCGCCTGTCTGACCCTGGTACTTTCCGTTATATGGGTTCAGGGCAGGCTTATCCATTGCCGCAAATACCAGCTGACCCACACGTCTGCCTGCTTTTAGCTCGATTGCGCAGCGGTTTGCGTTGAAAAGCTCGAGAGTTATTTCTCCTTTAAAACCTGGGTCTACCCATCCTGCATTCTGTATAAACAGACCCATACGGCCGAGTGAGCTTCTGCCCTCGACAAATGCGGTAAGATCATCAGGCAGACTTATGTATTCCATCGTTGTTGCCAGTACGAACTGTCCGGGAAGAAGGATATATGTATCGGTGGTTATCGTCTTGTAGGTTATCTCGCTGTCAAGCGTAATGATGCCGGATGGGTGATCCTCAACTATGCTGAAGGTGTTGCCAAGGCGTATGTCGACGCTGGCAGGCTGTATCTGTGCTTCGGTCAGCGGAGATATCTCCAGTGTGCCATGTGCCAGCATATTTCTTATCGTCTGGTCGGATATGATCATGTCGCTTCCTCCGTATCAGTATTCTATAGTTCAATTGTAGCATATTTGTATCAGCACGTCAACAGGTTTTGGGACTTGTAAAATGCGTCATATTGCATAAAAATACGCTGTGGTTTACTATATATCGCCAAATTTTTTGACGATGTCTTGACAATTTGGGTAAAATAGATTAAAATGATAGTGGATAGACCTGTAATGCTAAACGTTCCGCTCATTATCGGGAATGTTGTCGGTCCGTAAAGCTGCACAGTTCGTGTCCGCCCCGTCCCCGAGTCGGGATGCTGGTGCAAAGTATGAATATCACAATTAAGCGCCGAAAATCAACTCATTTGATTTTCAGCTATCACAACCTTTTGGGTAAAGTCCCTCCTGTAAAGGTCTTGGCGCAGGGCGGTGACTACAGAAAAGCATCAGAGAAACGACGACTGGACAAATAATTTTATTTGTCACTCTTGTTAAGAGCCGACGTGATCAAACGCAAAAAAATTGGTTTTTAGCGCAAGGCGGCGCGGCGTTCTCGCGGTAACACGTTACGTCCGACCGTACCGATTGGGTAAACCTGCTGATTTAAGGCGTTTTATTCTACAAAGGCATACACAAAGACCAAGTGGCAAAACGACCTTTCTTTGTTTGAGAGAGGCCGTATCACGAAAACCTGCATGGTGATCGCGATACGGCCTCTTTTTTCGTGCTGTTATATGCAAAACTGGTATCAAAAACGACAAAACTGGTAATTTATTGGGTCGGGTGAATATGGTATAATTATATAAAGAAGAAGATCTTCTTTAAAAAGAATTTGGAGGTCGTTTATGAATCTTGATGAATTGATCCCGGCTGCGCCCCAAAGCGCACCCCAAGCTGCAAAGATCAGATATGTTGCACCTGCAGCGCCTGCTATACCGCAGTATACAAGGATAAAGGTCAACCCTGACGGCACATTTGTGCGTATTAATAACAAGGGATGTAAAAGTAAGGTTGCTGCAATTATCTTAGCAGTACTTACCGGCTTCTTCGGAGGACACGATTTTTATCTCGGAAGAAAGAAATACGGCATAATCAAGCTTTGCACTTGTTTTCTCGGTGTCAGCATCGTCTGGTCGATAATTGACATCGTATTGCTTGCGACAAATAAAATGAAGCTGGAAACAGCAGAGATAATATAAGGAGGTCGATACTATGCTGGCAGAATATTTTACATACAGAAGCACCAATATGGTAGTACCGCCTCTTGATCTTATCACGTACCCCGATGGAATAGACAAGATACCCGCACCGCCGTTTGTTCGCTCGACGTGGGGAATACCCGGAAAAACTGACACCAACAAGGGCGCAGTTGCAGGTTCAGTCGCAAAGGCTGTCGGAAACGGAATGCTTGCGGTACTTAGCATAGGTACAGGCGGAGCAGGAAATGCTGTAAGTCATTCGATGTCGAATATAGGTGACGCTATCGACGCATCCGCAAGCAGCAGTAAATATGCTATGCAGCTAGCCGCAGAGTTTATCGGTAAGGCTGAAAAAGCTCACTGGGAGCAGTATCATTTTCTCCAGACCTTTGTTCCTGCAGAGGGTAATCTTGGCGAGATGTACAAGGGCAGGGAAGATAACGAAGGCTATGTCGGCTATTGTTTCTATGACAATGGCGACTATTTTGAGGGTTACTTCTATAATAATGCTCCTGCACGTACAGGTGTGTTCATTTTTGCAAATGGTGACAGAATGTGGGGGACGCTTGTAAACGGAATAAAGGATGGCGAGTGTGCCATAATCACCGCAGACGGCACCAGAATATTCGGTACATTTGAGAATGACCAGATCACTCATGGCCTTATGGAAACAGAGAACAATGCGTTCTACGGAAACTGGGCAGAGGGCATGCTGCATGGTTCGGGCGCCGCAAGATATGCGGACGGCTCCTGCTTCTGCGGAGATTGGCATTACGGAAATCCCAAGGCATAAGGCGGATATGAAATGAATACAGAACAGATATATGCAGAGGCCGTCAGAACAGGCAACAATGCAACTACACAAAAGGATTATATGCATTGTGTAAAGCTGCTCATGAGTATTGCGGAGCATCATCCCAGGGCAGGATATGAGTTGTTTGTAATATTCAAGAATGTTTTCGGGGATATTGAAAAGGCTTGTTTTTATCTGCAGCTTTCGGTAAAGCTTGGAAATCCACGTGCAGAGGTAAAGCTTGGCGAATATCTTTCGCAGGGTGTATACTATCAGCGTGATGAGGCCACGGCACTCAGGTTGATGGAGCCGCATGCGGACAGTTATCCTTATGCGGCATGCGCTGTGGGATGTATGTATATCATGGGCGAGCAGATACCTCATGACCACAGAAAGGGAATGCAGTACCTGCTTAAGGCGTCGCAGATGGGCTTTGCAAAGGCGAGCCTTAATATAGCCCTGATATGCCTCGGAAAGACCGAGATACCGCCTGACAGCGCAAAGGCGCTGGATTGGCTTGTCGTTGCAGCAGACCAGGGAAGCGGTGACGCATGTCATCTTGCGCTGAGCCTTTACTATGAAAGAGGCGATGTGAAAAATGCCTACGTATATGCGCAAAAGGGTGCACGCCTTGGTCATGCACAGTGTGCGCAGGCGCTGGAGATACTGCATCGTGAGCTGTATCCGAAAAGCCGTGGTGTATCCCTGGGCATATGTCAGTCAACGGAAAACGAAGCGGAATTTTCCTACACGGGTCAGGCACAGTATGTGCAGGATGTGGAAGAAAGACGTGCCGCAGAAGCCGAAAAGCGTGCACGAAACCGTGATACCATGGTCGCAGTGGCGGCGCAGGCAGGCGGTGGTTACGTGGATGAGCTTACGGGCGATGTATTCGGTAATGACGGAAAAATCTATCACACCGACATGGATACGCATTTTGTATCCAGCGAAAAAGGTTCGATGCTCTTTGATGACAGCACAAAGACTCTTTACGGCAGCGACAACACATATCATTTCGACAAGGATATGACGGATATGTATGATTCGCAAAGGAAGAAGCACACCGCAATAATCAAATAAAAGACAGCTCCGAAGAAGATGAGAACTCTTTTTCGGAGCTGTTTAAATTTGTGCTTTTGTTGTGATGCTGTCCGATCTCAGTTTTTTTCTGACAAGATATTATTTATCTGTCTTTGCCCGTTTGACGCCTATTATCCATGGTACGAAGCGTTTCAGAAGCTCATACACTGCGGCGCAGATAGCTGTAGTTACGACGGTTATGAGCAATACCGGAAGTATATTGGAGCGGACTTCATCAGTGGTGCAGTTCATAGGCATTGATATCAGCTTTATCAGCACACGATAAACAGGACCGTGTATGCAAAGCGTCACAAGAGTTATCCTGCCGACATAAACGAACAGCTTCACTCGCTCTGTCATCATAGCTATCAGCAGAAATGCCATGATGCCTGCCAGTGCTGTGACATATTTCATTACACCGAGAGTAAGTCCGTTGTCTGCCAGAAGGACGCTTGCACAAAGCAGTACTGCCGCACCGACTGCCTTTATCCATAAAGGCAGCGCAGACGTTTTTTCTCCCACACCGTGTTCCATGAAGGCATGTCCTGCTGCATAAAGTCCGATGTACATCATTACTCTGTCAACACCCCATGGAAGGCTGGGTATCGGGAATATCACCCATGCCGCTGTTATAAGCAGTGATACCGTGTATGCCACGGGCTTTCCGCCGATATTCATAAGGATGTTGTACACGACAGCTGTCACAAAGAAGCATGGCAGGAACCACAGATGTGAGTGGAATTCAAGGTATTCGTACTGACCGCTGATAAGACCCAGAAAAGCTCCGCCGAGTGTCTGATCGATATCACGGAAGCTGCGTTCGACGAAATACCAGTAAAGAGCTATCAATGTTCCGAAAACGAAATAAGGTACGATCGTACTGTACAGCCTTGCTTTCAGGTCGGAAAGTATATCACGCTTTTTGTATACAAGACCTCCAGCAAAGAAAAACAGCGGCATATGATAGGAGTAGAACCAGCCAAGTACCGTGTCGTTGCGATAGATATGCCCGATGATAACAGCGAGAATGCCGAAGCATTTAAGTACATCTATCCAGTCTGTTCTTTTGTTTTCAGTGCTATATGCCATAAGCATCAACTCCATTTGTCATAAAGTAAGCCGAATATAGTATCATACTCGGCTTACTTGTATTTACTCAGATATCAATAATCAATAAAGGCTGCCGTATGTAGCGCATGCTCTGTAGTCTGCGCCCTCAGGATCCTTTGTGCCGAAGCAGCTCCATGCATGGGGTCTGAACAGTCTGTCGTCGGACAGGTTGTGCAGTGATACAGGGATCCTCAGCATACTTGCCATCGTGACAAGATCCTCACCGATATGACCGTATACGAATGCGCCGTGATTTGCGCCCCAGTTAGCCATAACGTTGTATACATCACGGGTAGCACCCTCTGTGCAGATAGGAGCAAACCATGTGCTGGGCCATGTGGGATCGGTCCTGTCAAGCAGTGTCTTGTTTACATCTGCGGGAAGCTCTACAGTGTAGCCCTCGATTATCTGGATGGTCGGACCAAGACCCTTTACAAGGTTTACTCTTGCAAAGGTACAGGGCATGATACCCTGTGTCGAGAAGCTGGAGGAGAATCCGCCGCCACGGAAGTAACCGAGATTTGCGCAGGGCCATGTGGTTGCCTTGAGGCATGCGTCGATATCCTCGTCGGTCATATCCCACCAGCACTTCATGATGCTCTCGCCGTTTTCGTCCTTGACAGCGCCTGTGCCGTCAAGAGCTGCTGCGCCGCTGTTGATAAGGTGGATAAAGCCATCGGCAGCCTTGCCGTCAGGCTTCCAGCCTGTAACTCTTTCAACTGCGTCGGGGGACCAGTATGTTCTTACATCGGCAAATACCGCTGCCTTACCTGTAAGCAGGTGCAGGAACAGCTGTGTTACACCGTTAAGACCATCGTTCTCTGTCGCAAAGGGAATGGATTCTCTTGCACCGTTCCAGTCAAATGTGGAGTTGAGGATAGCCTCTGTGAAGTCAGCATTGGGCATGAAGTCTGTCCAGTTTCTCTGGCCCTGGAAGCCGCCCAGAATAGCGTTTCTGCCCTTTGCTTCCTCAAGCCAGCCCATCTCGGCAAGCTTTTCATTGCCGTGCAGGATATCCATGATTATGCAGGTCATCTTTGCGATGAACTCCCAGTTTTCCTCTTTTTCCTTTTCGGAAAGAACGGGACGCATATATGTCATACCGGGAGTGGGGTTGATATCCACGCCCTCGGGGCACTTTTCCTTTATCCATGCGAGAGCTTTTTTGTATTCTGCCTCGTCGTAGATGCCAAGCTTTTCACGGCGGATTATCTCAGACATGTCTACCCATTCAGGGTGCATGCCAAGGTAAGAACGGAAGAAATCCTCGTTGCAGTAGGAGCCTGCGATGCCCATGGATACTGCGCCGATATTGACATAGCTCTTGTTCTTCATTGCGCCTACGGCAACCGCACAGCGTGCAAAGCGGAGTATCTTTTCCTCAACATCTGCGGGGATCACCTTATCATCTGCATCCTTTACGTCGTGACCGTAGATGGAGAAGCAGGGCATACCGATCTGTGCATAAGCGGAGTTTGCAGCGGCAAGGAAAACTGCGCCGGGGCGCTCTGTGCCGTTGAAGCCCCAGATACCCTTGATGGTGTTGGGGTCCTCGTCGATTACCTGGGTAACGTAGCACCAGCAGGGGGTAACTGTCAGCGTTGCAACGACATTTTCCGATGAGAACTTATCTCTGCACGCTGCACTTTCAGCGATACCGCCTATCGTAGTATCTGCAATGACACATTCTACAGGCTCACCGCTTGCATGGCGCACCTTGCTGCTGATAAGCGCAGCTGCGGCCTTTGCCATGTCCATTGTCTGTGTTTCAAGACCCTCACGGATGCTGAACTGACGTCCGTCAATGACGGGGCGTATACCGATCTTTGGTAACATATTTGATTTCTTCCTTTCGTTATTTGTGGTAAAACGTTTTCATTACGCTTCTTTAATTATAACAAATATCCGTCTGAAAATCAATAGAATTTACCATACATTTTACAAAAATCTCCGCACTTTATTTCAGTGCGGAGATCAAAATTATTTACATCATTGAATCGATGAACTCGTCAAATACTTCTACAAGCGCCTGTGCGATAAGGCTCTTGCTGTTGCTTTCTGCTCTCTTTGCGAATTCCTCAACAAGCTCTATAGCATAATCCTGGAGCTTTTTCTGCTCTCTTGTAGACAGGTCGTCTATATCGCTTATATTGAACACATCAGAGGGAATGGACGGGAGCGTCATCTTCT
>JAGAKC010000477.1 GCA_017848155.1 Oscillospiraceae bacterium
GAAAGAATATATCCGACAAGCTGGTTTATAGGGTTGTAACCCTTCTGCTTTAACGCATCGTAGACAGTTGTAAGGATTTCCTTCATTTCGTTTTCTCTGTCATCATGTACAGAGAAAGTCATGGTCTTGTCTATCATATTATCAAATCCTTTCGTTGTCCGCAAAACGCAGGACATTTCTTTACTTCTATTCAATTATACACTTTTCAGATGAAAATTACAACAGGCTTTACGATTTTCTGGACGTTTGGAGCTGAAAATCTATAATTATTACAAAAAGATCAAATGATGTTTGGATATTCTTACAAAAAATCGCTTGCAAAATCTACAAATTTATAAAATTTGTTAAACCTCTTGTATAAACAGGATTTTTGTGATATAATGTAAAAGTAATATTGTATACGCATTTGTATCGTTAGTATCGTGCGTGAAAAAACTTTTTTCAGGAGGACACAGACATGGCTGTTGGAGACGGTGGTTTCAAGCAGGTGCCTTTCGGCTTTGATAAAAACGAGGTTAATACTTACATAGCTGACCTTCGCAAAAAGACGAAGGCAATGGAAGAAGAAGTAAAGGCAAACAACAAAAAGACCGAAGAAGCGCTCAAGCTCGCAGAAGAGGCTGATGCTCGTATTCAGGAAGCTGTAAAGGCAGGCGAGGACAAGGCTGCCGAGATCACAAGACAGCTCGAAGCAGAGCAGCGTAAGTCTGCCGATCTTGAGGAAAAGCTGAAAAAGCTGAACGAGGATCTCGAAAAAGAGCGCAAGAACATGTCCGAGATGCTTATGAGCGGCAAGGGCGTAAACGCTGAGGCAAAGAAGGTCTACACCGAGATAATCGACAAGGCGAACGCTGACGCAAAGGCTATCATCGACAACGCACAGGCTAAGGCGCAGGAGATAACCGCTGCCGCTGATGCAAGACGCTCCGATACCGATGCAAAGACAACTGAATTCCTCGCTGTGATGAAGGCGCAGATCGAGGCTTTCGGTGAGAACTATAAGACCGTGGCTGAGTCTGCGGCAGAGCTTCTCGGCTCCTCCGCTGTGGCTGCTCCCGTTGTGGAGATGCCCACAATGACTGCTGCTCCCGTTGCTCCCGTTGCTGCACCTGCTCCCGTCAAGGAGGAAGAGCCTACTCTTGAAAGCATGATGGCGGCTGTTGAGGCACAGGCTGATGCGGTAGAAGAGGAGATAGTTACCGAGATCAAGGCGGAGCAATCCGTTTACAACGTTACATCCGACGCCGATGCTATGCCCGGTATCGACGAGATATCCGCTGCGTCCGCAGGCGACGCACCTGCTTCCTTTGACGATGTATGGGGCGGAAACGAGCTTGCACAGACCATCTTCAACGACGAGAAGAAGGACGCTGTTCCGCTTGTCAATCCCGATGCGATGAATATGTTCGGAAAGGATCTGTTCGGACTTGGCGAAGCTGCCGAGGAGGAAGAGCTTACGGGCGACCTTGTTGCCGAGGAGCAGCCTAAGGAAGAAGAGGAGCAGATCAACGAGGTCAAGCCGCTTGACGTATCTGACGTGGCTGATGTGGCATTCGATTCCAGCTTTGACCAGGATCTCCTGTCCCAGACGATGCCGTCAGGCTCGCTTGGCGATGTAGGAAACGAGCTTCTTGAAGCTGTCAAGGCGGCTGAGGCGAGCTTCGCTGTACAGCCCACACAGCCTGAGGTGGACGATCTTGATATGGACGAGGAGCCTGCTGCAACATTCGGCGGCGACACAGAGGACGACCTTATGAAGGCGCTTCGTGAGGCAGAGGCTGCGCTCAACAGCCTTGCACCTGCTGGAACAGACATGTCCGAGGAAGC
>JAGAKC010000049.1 GCA_017848155.1 Oscillospiraceae bacterium
ATTCAAGAGTGAGTTTTAACCCCTTGTGTTTTCTTTTCAGATGTGATATACTGAAAAAGAAATGCAGGACTAAAAATTATAATGCGGTGCGAGCTTTTGAAAAAATCTTTTTCGCTCAAGTTAGACAGCGTTCCGCTGGACCTTAACCGAATGAGGTCCAGCGGAATTTTTTTGTTTATCCCGTGTTGCGAGGTGGCACTGTCCGAAGTTCTCACCAGCGTTCCGCCAGACCTTAACCGAATGAGGTCCAGCGGAATTTTTTTGTTTATCCCGTGTTGCAAGGTGGCACTGTCCGAAGTTCTCACCAGCGTTCCGCCGGACCTTAACCGAATGAAGTTCAGCCGCTCTTTTTATCCCGTGCTCCCATCCGTTATAATGCCCCATCCCACCCGATGCTGCCGCCGTACCTGACAAAGCTCATGTGCGGCGCTTTTGTTTTGAGGGAAATACATTCCGATCATGCATTTTCTATTGACAGCTGAAAAATTATAGGGTATAATTATCCTAACATATATATTCGGGAGGTGCGGTATGAAGAAGCTAAGCAAGGATATCATCGCTATAATCGTCACGGTGATCGCCTATATCCTCACATTTGTCGTGATCGCTGTCTACTATTGCTCCGTAAAGAACGAAAGCAAGCTCCTGAAAGAGGCGGCGCTTTCTGACGGCAGCTTTGACGGTGAGGTATACTCGCTCCCTGATTTTGACGTGAAGCTGGGTCCCCGCGGCGGAGATGCGGGTGCGTGGCTGAAAGACCCCATCCTTGACGAGCAGGATAACGTTATTCACGGTCCGAGCGTCGGCATAATCTACGAAATGATCGTCACAAATACCTGTGATGCGGTGATAGCCGACTGGACAGCTGATATCTACATGCCCGAATTCATGTGGCTCAACAACAACTGGAACGGTAAGCTGGAGTTCCACCAGACCGTTGACGGTGAGGAGCGTGTCCAGCTCCTCGATCTTCGTGAGTATCAGAGCGTTGAGTTCGAGCTTGACTACTACACGGACCACACAGGACCCATGGTGCCGCTCCAGAAGGGCGACAGGTTCGTGTACCGTCCCAGCAAGGCTGACAACGAGTACCCTCTTGAACCGCCGTCAGCCACCGACGAGGTAAACGACTCCACGATAGTCGGCTACATAGTGTATGTGCCTGACAAGGGGTTGGATTATGCGCCGAGGTTCGACGAGGTGGTGTTCAGATATCACCTTAACCGAAACGCATGGAATGACCCTGTTTTCCTGACGCTCGTGGGACTTGACATCATGTGGCTGGTGCTCATCATCGGACTTGTGATGTCGCATTTCAGGGTAAGGGTGCTGCTGAAGCAGAAGCAGCATGACGCACAGATAATCGAGCAGTCCATAAAGACGTTCATCAACTTCATCGAGGCAAAGGACCCCAATACAAAGGGTCATTCCGAGCGAGTTGCGGCGATAGCGTATGCGCTTGCGGACGAGATGGGTTTTTCCTCGCAGGAGTGCAACAACATCCGCTGTATAGCGCTGATGCATGACTGCGGAAAGGTGGCTGTCCCCGTAAGCATACTCCAGAAGCCCTCACGCCTGACCGACGAGGAGTACGAGGTGATAAAGCGCCACACCACCATCGGCGGCGAGATGCTGCGTGATTTCAGCTCCATAAAGGACATGCCGCTGGGTGCGATGTACCATCACGAGCGCTATGACGGCCGTGGCTATCCCAAGGGACTTAAGGGCGAGGAGATACCCCTCATCGCACGTATCATCTGTGTTGCGGACTCGCTTGACGCAATGAACAGCAACCGCTGCTACCGCAGCAAGCTGACAAAGGAGATAATCATTGAGGAGCTTGAAAAGAACAGGGGCAAGCAATTCGACCCCGAGATAGTCGAGCATATCCTGAAGCTCATAAAGCAGGGCGTCGTCGTGATTGGCGAGTAGGCTCACCTGCATAAAAAATACGGCTGCGCCGTAACGTCGTAGGATATCCTATGCGTTTACGGCACAGCCGTTTTGTTTTATTGTTGGTCGTTTGTACCGTTTGTATCGTTTGTATCGTTTGCAGCCTCTGCGTCCTGCGGTATCGTCAGCTCCACGGTGCAGCCACGATTACGTCCGCCTGATACCCTTACCACCTTTGCGTGTATCACAGCTCCGCTGTCGATGAGCGGCGCAAGCTCCTTTGCAAGCTCCGCCTTTATGTAGCCTATCCCTGCGCTGCCGTAGTACACTGCGATGGCATTGAGGTCGTGGGGATTCTGCGGCTCCCTCACAAGACAAATCTCACGTCCTGCCGTGACAGTCCGAAGTATCTGCTGTATGGGAGTGCCCGATGCGTTTGACTTTGTTACCCCTGCGAGGTTTGTGGTGACTTTGCGTGGCTTCTTTGCTGCGTTTTTCCTTGTGCGGCACAGCGCAAGCAGTATTATCAGCAGCAGCAGCGCAGCTGCCACGCCGAAAGCGGTCAGTATCGCCTGATTCTGCGTAACTATTCCCCCCACAAGAAAGAACAGTATCACAAAGCCGATAACTGCGCTGAAAGCGCCCGATAATATCTCAAAAAGAAACATCTTATCTCACCACATACTTTCCGTCTGGCTGTAGCTTATATGTTTTTCCCTCGGTTATCCACGGTATGTAGACCGAGCTTATGATGTTGCCGTCCCTGTCCGCAAGCACCAGAGTTTCGCCCTCCTTCAGGCTGAAATCAGCTTGTATCTTCATCAGTGCGTCGGCGGTCTTGTTGTTCTTCATTACGATGATAAGCTCCTCGCCGCCGCCTATCGTTATAAGCGGCATATCCCACTCGTCGGGAGTTGCGGGGTCGTCGGACATGTACATTCCCGAAAGGGTCACAGCCTCGCTGTTGGGGTTTTTAAGCTTTATCCAGCCCTCGTTCTTTCTGGTGCATATCTCGCTTATCTGCACGGGAGCGTTGCTTACCTCTTCCTTTTCGGTACAGAGCCTTGCAAAAACGTTCTTGTCCTTTGCCATGCCGCTGGAGATGATCACCTCGGGAGTAGTGTACTCCACATCGTTTATCACCCATTTTACGAAGCGGTAGCCGTCGTAAACGTCAGCGGTGAGCTTCACATCGCATTCCGCAAAATACGTACCGTATACGACGCCGTTTCCGACCGTCTGTGTTGAGAGGGTGATGTCAGCGCCCGTCGTGCCTGTTGCGGAGATATCGTACCTGCTAAGTGACAGCTTAAGCACGTTTATCATATCGGCAAGTACGTAGACCTCACGTCTTGCGGCAAACTGACGGATGTGACCACGGCTCTCCTCGAATGTGCCTGCGTGCGCCCATGTGGAGGTCTTTCCAAGCCCCAGCGCATACATCTGTTCAGGGTCGCTTATGGCGATAAGGTCGTCCAGCACCTCGTTTGCGTGCTCCTCGCTGAAGGAGTATGCCATCAGGTCGCACAGGATATTTGCGCACAGCTCACGCATGTCCTGCCTTTTCAGCAGCGCCTGCAGCGCACGGCTGCTGCCGCTCATATGTGCGCCGCTCAGCAGGTCGCTCAGCGTTTTCAGCGACGGAGCTTCACCGTAAAGGCTCCATGCAAACTCCGCATCGAAGAACAGGAAGCGCCATCTGCCGTCCATATGCTCTGACGTTATCTCCTCGTCCTCTGTGGGGTAGTAGCGGTACGCCTTGAAGTTGTTTCCGGGCCAGTCCTTGTTGGATATGTATATCTGCATGCAGTAGTACTGCATCAGGTTCTCCACGTCCACGAGCTGACAGAACTCCTCAAATATCCTGTCGTCGGTCAGGTCCTTGTCGTAGTATTCCAGCACCTTAAGGTAGTCCTGATGGTACTGATCTATTATCTCGTCCTCCTCGAACTCGGGAGTTTCCTTGTTCTCGATTATGCCGTACTGCTCACGGTTTCCGCCGAACTGTGTTGCGAGGTAGTCCTCGTTGAAGTTCTCGTGCAGCCATGAGAAGCCGTAGTACTCGCCGTTCAGGAACACTGCGCAGGGGGTGGTGTGCTGGGTGGCAGGGAAGCCGTAGTCCCTTGCAAGCTGCTGTGACAGCTCGTCACGCACTCCTGCGAACTCACGGTC
>JAGAKC010000478.1 GCA_017848155.1 Oscillospiraceae bacterium
AAAACAAGCAGGATGTCCAAATCAACGGACAAGCCTACGAAAGGAGGAGATGATTTGTACCACATAATCTACATAAGTCCCGAGGACGGGAGGATACACGGCGATACAGTTTCACGTGAGAAGCTCATTGAGCTGCTGCAGGGCGGTGCGGAGATCGACACACTCGCCCGTGTCAAGCCGGACAAGCCTTCGTGGCGCAGCAGGTTTGCAAGGGCGGTGAGCCAATGATATTCGCAGAGGATTTCACACCCGAGGAGCGCAATGCGCTTGCACTGGGGATAATCAACGAGTGCGACAAGACGGACCTGCCGAAGCTTCCTATGGAGCACTGGGAGATATACGACATGTGGAAGCGTGCAAAACACCCTGATAAGCAGGTTGTTATACTCGCTGACATGAACGAGTGTGAGAATCGTGATATCGTCAGGATTTTGGGGGTCTACCGAAAGCACAGCGACCCACCGCTCCCGAGAGTAAAGAAGTCACAGCGTGCGGTCGGTATCGGCGAGAACACCAAACTAATGATATTAAAGGACTACCTCGGCGGTGATAAGATATCCTGCATCGCTAAGAGGTATCTGGTAGACCAGGCGCTGGTGTGGCGTGTGATTGCAAGAATGATTTGAGAGGAGGTGATATAATGCGTGAGCCTGTATGCGCTACGATTGCATTTATAGCTTTTCTGGGCGCTGTCGGAGCTGTCGGTGAATACGAGGTCGGCGGCGACTTCGTCCAGTGCGCCGTGAATGCGGTCGTGAGCTTTGCAGTGGCTGTTGCTGCTGCGATGATTGGAAATCTGCCCGAGAAAAAGAAAAAAGCCGCCTCTGATGGCACAGAGAACGGCACAAAACAATAATAGTTTATCACAGTGGTATTGTACCACAGAAAGAGAGATTTGTCAAGATATAATGAGCAAAAGGATAACTGATATCGACGGGTTTAACTTAAAGTTTCACCCGGGCGAGCATCGTCCCGAGCTTGCATGTTCATTCTCAAAGCCGCTTTTTGGCGAGATATCAGCGCACGACCTTGACGATAAATACAACGTGGAGCTGATACGGAACATGGTAACACGGGATATGCGTGCACTACTGTGCGACCGTGCATACGGTATGACTATCGGGGCATATGACCTGTTGCTGTTCTGGGACGATGACGGAAGGCTTCATGCCGTAGGCTCGGTGACAGTGCTTATGAGCAGTGCGGAGCTCCCCTGTCGTGCGGTCAGCTTCCCTTATCACGCTACATACATCAGCGGCGAAGAATACGGGAGGTGACGATATGTGCGACTACGATGTGGAGTACGGCGATGAAGCCTGTGAGGATTGCGTATACAGGCGTATATGCGAGGAAGAAGAAAAGTTTTCGCAACTAGAGGACTATTACAGGGATCTTTATTATGACGAGGAGGATTAAGACCAATGGCAGAGAATAAAAGCGTTGCGATATACAGGAGAGGCTTATCGCCTTACACGGTGATATTCCTGTGCGACGGAGAGCGTGCGGCAGCACGTAAATACACGAAGCGCTCGGCGCTGGTTGCGGATATCGTAGACCACATGCAGTGCGGAAAAACATCGCACGGCGAGGTCTATAACGGGGAATTCCACGGACTTCTTGCTGTGATAAGCAAGAGTATCGGCGGAATATCGTTCCAGTACAACACTGCATCAAATCCCGATGGTGTGAAACAGTTGTTTGCTGAGCTTGATGTGAGTAAGCTGATAGGAGTGACGGAAGATGCCTGACGTCAGAAACAGAGAGATGCTTAAGCAAATGCAGGCGCTTCCGCTTGATATGAAAGTCAGGCTCACGCAAGACCGCATACGTGAATGGTATAATTACTGGGGGGGGCAGGTGTACATCAGTTTTTCTGGCGGCAAGGACAGCACTGTTCTTCTCGACATTGCCCGTAAGATGTACCCTGATATTGAAGCGGTGTTTGTCAACACGGGTCTCGAATATCCTGAAATAAGGCAATTTGTTATGGGATTCGAGAATGTTACCATACTACAGCCCAAGAAATCCTTTTACGAGATACTGTCTGCATACGGTTATCCTATTGTCAGCAAAATGATTTCTCATAATGTAAGTATAGCAAAACGTAACCCAGACGGGATTGTTGCAAAAAAACTATTCAGCCAAACGAGCGGAATATATGCAATGTCAAAATGGAAAGGCTTGTTATCGGAAAGATACAACGTTAGTGACCAATGCTGCGCTTATATCAAAAAGCAGCCTGCGGTTGAATATACCAAAAAATCGGGCAAAATGCCTGTAACAGCAGAAATGGCTTGTGAAAGCAAAAGCCGAGAAAAGCGTTGGTATGAAAGCGGATGTAACGCCTTTGATGTAAAACACGCAAAAAGTAAGCCGATGTCCTTTTGGACGGAACAAGACGTTCTATTATACATCAAAACGAACAAACTTCCTATAGCTTCCGTATATGGCGAAGTCGTGTATGATGTCGAGGACCCACAGCAGGAACGGTTTGACGGTTATGTAACACACAAATTAAAAACCACGGGTTGTCAAAGGACAGGGTGTACGTTTTGCGCTTTTGGCGCTCATCTTGAAAAAGATAGCAGATTCGTAAGGCTCGCAGACACTCACCCAAAACTGTATGAGTATTGCATAGGCGGCGGCGAATTTGATGAGAGCGGCACATGGAAGCCTAACAAAAAAGGATTGGGCATGGGCTATGTGTTCGACCGCCTGAATGAACTTTACGGCAAAGATGGCAAACCATTCATCAGATACAAAAAGGAGGGTGACAAATAGATGCCACTTGAAAGCGGAGTTAAGGGGTATGTCAAAGGCACGGCGACAGTGACCGTGAATTTCCCCATCGACAACAAAGGTAAAGAATACGTCCGCTGCGTGCACTGCCCTTATCTCTCGGCCAATAAGAAGGTATGCAGGCTCAACAGCGAGATCGTGGCGTTTCCCGACCAGTTTGTGGGTGATAAGTGCCCGCTCGTTATCGAAGAACCGAAACATATCCCCGAGGGTATGAGTGCTTTTGGGGAGGATTAAGGAGAAAAACATGGCAAATGTATACGAAAAGCTGCTGGCAGTTCAGAGCGAGTTAAAAGCTCCGAAGTCGCAGTACAACTCATTCGGCAAATACAATTACCGCAGTGCGGAGGATATCGTCGAAGCGGCAAAGCCACTGTGCAAGGCTAACGGAATACTGCTTACACTGTCGGATAGTGTGGAGCTGGTAGGCGCAAAGGCTTATATCAAAGCCACAGCAAGCGTTGTCGATGTGGCAGACCCCAACGGAAAGGTCGAGGTCAGCGCCTATGCGAGAGAGCCGCTTGATAAGAAAGGCATGGACGACAGCCAGATAACAGGCGCAGCCAGCTCCTACGCCAGAAAATATGCGCTCAACGGCTTATTCGCCATAGACGACACAAAGGATGCAGACAGCGAAGCACCGCCCAAACCGCCTAAAGCACCGCAGAAACAGCCGCCTGCACAGCTTGATAAGGTGATGTGTCCGCAGTGCGGCAAGCAGATAGTATCACAGGCGGACAAAAACGGCAAGATGCGCACTCCGCAGGAAGTATTACAGATGTGCGGCGGAGTTTGCGTTGAGTGCATGAAGAAAAACAACCCCAAGACATAAGGAAGCGAGGATTTTACATGTTCAACAAAGTAATCATGATGGGTCGAATCGTAAACGACATCGAGCTTAAGACCACTCCTACAGGAGTAAATGTGGCTTCTTTCCGCATCGCCGTGGACAGACGCTTCCAGAAGCAGGGCGAGGAAAAGAAATCAGATTTTTTCAATGTCGTTGTGTGGCGACAGCAGGCAGAGTTTGTCAACAAATATTTCGGCAAAGGTCGCATGGTGATGATCGAGGGCGAATTCAACACATGTCCATATACCGACAAGAACGGCAATCAGGCGACATGGTATGAGATAGTCGCAGACCGTGTCGGCTTCACGGGCGAGAAGTCACAGGGCAGCAATTCAGCTCCTGTTGGCGCGCCGCCTGTTCCGAGCGCAGAGCCTGCCTTTGAGGGCACGGATGATGATTATCCGTTTTGATGGGTGGTGAGAGGCAATGAATGATAACGAAAGACTTGTCACGATAATCGAAAAAGCGAGGAAGATGTATGCGGATGATTACACCGACCACACCGAAAATGAATATATTGCCGAAGCACTTCTGGATAGTGGCGTTATCCTGCCGCCTGTAAACGTCGGCGATACGGTTTACGAAATCTTCAAAAACCGTGATATACGACAAAGGAAAGTCACCGAAATCTTGATTGCGGACGATCGTTCATTTGTTGTTGGCGGAGATATTTTCAGAGAAGAGAGATACCATTTTTCTTCTTTTGGAGATGTTGTATTCCGTTCCTTTGGCGCAGCTATGGCAGAACTTGAAAAGAAGAGAAGGCGGAAAGGCGGTGCGGAGTGAGCAAAGCAGTCATGATATCCATTCAGCCGAAATGGTGTGAGCTGATAGCGAGCGGAAAGAAAACCATTGAGGTGAGAAAGACCAGGCCGAAACTTGAAACACCGTTTAAGTGCTACATATATTGCACGTTGGGAGATTGTGGCAAAGTGGATATAGGCAAGCGTGGGAACTGTTACAACGGCAAAGTCATAGGCGAGTTTGTGTGTGATTATATCACACCTTTTCGCCCAAGAGCTTTGGTATGCGATAGCGAAATGTGTAAATTAAGCCAAGTGCCTGTCGGAAAACTGGTTGAATATGCACCTGACAAACCTTTCCCCAACGACCATATATACGGCTGGCACATCTCCCACCTCGTTATATACGACCGCCCGAAAGAGTTGAGCGAGTTCAAAAAGCACAATCGCAAATGTCATTATGAACATTTAGGACTTGCAACTCCGAAATGCAGCGAGTGCAGTGAGTGTCAGCTAGAAAGATCACCGCAGAGCTGGTGCTATGTAGAGGAGATGCGCAATGCCAACGATTGACAAAAAGCATTTTATAAAATCCGTCGTTATCCTGTACGACAGCCGTGAACAGAAGAACAAGCATATACTCGACTATCTTGCCGAGAAAGGCATACCGACAGAACAAAGGAAGCTCGACTACGGCGATTACAGCTTCACAGCGGACGGCAGGGACTTCTCCCTGTCCTGCGTGGTGGAGCGCAAGGCGAACGTGGACGAGCTGTATACCAACATCATGAGCGACCGCGGCAGGCTCGAAAAGGAGTTCTACGCGGCGGCTCAGCTTGCAAAGTCCTTTACACTGCTAGTTGAGGGCGTGGGCAACTGGGACGAGCTGAAAGCCTACAGCGTTCCAAACTGGGCGATGCAGCGCAATCCCGAGCGCAAGGTAAAGGACATCGGCGCGCACGTCTACAGCACGCTGAGAGCATGGACGGCTCGCGACAGATACGGCGCGTCTGTGGAGTTCGTCAAGGATAAGGAGCAGACCGCGGCAAAGCTGCTGGAGCTGTTCTATTATTACTGGCGCAGCTATAAAGAGATGACAGGAGCGAGGAGGGAGTAGGTTGGCAGCAGAGGGCTACATAAAGCTTCACAGAAAGATAACACAATGGGGCTGGTACAAGGATGCCACCGTCGCAAGGATGTTCATACATCTGCTCCTGACTGCGAATCATAAGCCTAATATCTGGCGCGGCATCACGATACAGCAGGGTCAGCTCGTTACCTCATACCGCCATCTGGCGGAGGAACTGGATATATCGGTTGATTCAGCACATCGTGCAGTAAAGAAGCTGAAAGCGAGCGGAGAGATAACAGCAGAGCCGAACGCTAAATTTACGATAATAACGCTGAATAATTACATTCTGTATCAGGGTAGCCGAACGCAGACCGAACGCAAGCCGAACGATGACCGAACGTCAGCCGAATCAAACAAGAAATATAATATTACAAGTAATATTATATCTAAGAATGAAAAGAATGAAAAGAAAGCTATCTCGCCTTCGGCGGATGAAAATTCCGCAGGCGGATGGAAAAGCAGGAGGGACTTCTAGTGAGCTATGAACTGAATCAGGCGGATATATTCGGGCTTACGCGTCAGCTTGCTCCTGATTTTCACCAAAAGGGCATGGAGCTGTTCTATAGATTCTGTCCGTACTGCAACGGCGGCGATCACCGCGACAGGGACACGTTCTCGGTCAATCTGGAAACAGGCGCGTATAAGTGCTTCCGTTCTTCCTGCGGTGCACAGGGGCATTTCGTTGAGATGGCAAGGGACTTCAACTACAGGCTTGAGGGAGTGGGCGAGCCGCCTAAAAAGCAATACCGCCGCTTCCGTGAGCGCAGGGAGATAGTCGTACGCGACAGAGCTATCGAGTATATGAAGTCGCGCGGCATATCCGAGGAGGTAACGCGCCGCTATCAGCTCACCATCAAGAAAGGTACGGACAACATACTGGTGTTCCCGTTCTTTGACAACAAGGGCGAGCTGAAATTCATCAAGTACCGCAAGACGGATTTCAACAAAAGCCGCGACAAGAACAAGGAATGGTGCGAAAAGGACACCGAGCCTATTCTGTTTGGCATGATGCAGTGCTCGCAGGATTCCGACACACTGATCATTACCGAGGGACAGCTCGACAGCCTTTCGGTAGCGCAGGCAGGAATCCCGAATGCGGTGAGCGTTCCGACAGGCGCAAACGGCTTTACGTGGCTGGATGGATGCTACGACTGGATCCTGAACAGCTTCAAGCGCGTGATAGTGTTCGGCGATTACGAGCGCGGTAAGATGTCGCTGCTCGATACGCTGATGATGAGGCTTCCGCTGCCTGTCAGCCATGTGCGGTATGAGGATTATCTCGGCGAAAAGGACGCAAACGACATCCTGCGCAAATTCGGTGAGAACGCCATCCGCAAGGCGATAGAGAACGCGGTGCCCTGCGTGGTTCCGCACATCAAAAAGCTGTCGGAGGTGGCGGCGGTAGACCTGAACAGCCTGCCGAAGATACTCACCTGCATCGACGGTCTGGATTCGGTGATAGGCGGAATGTTCTTCGGGCAGGTGGTGCTGCTTACAGGCAAGCGCGGCGAGGGCAAGTCAACGCTGATGTCGCAGCTGTGTGCGGAGGCGCTTGACCAGAATTACGGGATATTCGCATACTCGGGCGAGCTTCCCGATTATCACTTCAAGTCTTGGCTGGATATGCAGCTTGCAGGCGCGGCGAACATCTCGACGATGCGCGACCGCTACGGCAACGAGGTCTACACTCTCGCCCCAGGAGCGGCTCAGACCATCAACGACTGGTACGATGACAAGGCGTACATATACGACAACAACGCAGTGAGTGACGACGAGCTTTCGGACGTCATCAAGGCGGCGGAGATGGCTATACGGCGCTACGGTGTGAAGCTCATCTGCATCGACAACCTGATGATGGCTATGGATGTGTCGATGAACGAGGACCTCTACAGGGCGCAGGGCGAGTTCGTCCGCAGGCTCAAGGAGCTGGCGCAGAAATACGACATTGTGGCGGTCTTGGTCGCACACCCCAAGAAAACATCGGGCGAGTTTACGAATGACGCGGTGAGCGGCTCATCCGACATCACAAACCGCGTGGATGTGGTGATAAACTATCAGCGCGCCGCTGATGACGCAGGCTGCGACAGCTTTGTTACCGTCACCAAAAACAGGCTGACGGGCAGGCTCATCACTGAAAATAAGCCTGTGAGGCTGTATTTCTCGGACAAGAGCAAGCGCATCCAGGAGGACACAAAGACGTGCAGGGTCTACGGCTGCTTCAAGGAGCAGACCGCCGAGGATAAGCGCAACGGACTGGAGGATATTTTCGATGAACTATACGGTTAAGGACATAGAGCGGCTTGCGCTGGACAACTCGCGGCTGGACGGGATAACATTTCCGCCCGAAGATATGCCGGAGCTTGAAAAGGTGCTGTACTGGCAGCTGTACAACCTGTGCAGGCTGTTTGCGGCAGGGGCTGTCGACAAGAATTACGCCAAAGTGCTGAAGAACCGCTACATAACAGAATACGGCAGGGCTGACCTCAAGCGCGATATATACGGACAAGCCCACAGGCGCAGGGTGCATATCAACGTGGCACTGCAAAAGGGCATAGACGACGGATGCGAGCACTGCCGCAGGGTGCTCGACCTGCTTGACGGCAAGCTGGACAGCAGGATCGTGGATACGGAGGATGTAACATGAAATGCAACGTAAAAGAATCACTCAAGCGGCAGATATGCACAGAGATAGCTGAGACCCTCGATGAACAGCGCGTGCTGTGGGAACTGCTGACGATAGCGGTGCTCCATGATGAGTTCGGCTTTGGTCAGGAGCGTCTGGAACGCTACGGCAAGGCTATGCAGAAGATGTACGATGATTTCACGGAAGAGAGCAGGGCGACTGATACACCGTATCGCAAAGGAACAAAGAAGATGTCCAACATGGACACGGCTGTTATACGCGTACTGCGCGATCTGAGGTCATACGGTATCGACTATCATCCGATACTGGATATCGTCGATATGAGAATAGACGGTGTGAGCATGGATGAGATGCTCGATAAGCTGTAAGGAGGCATATCATGAACAAATACGAAAAAGCAATAAAATACTTCGAGGAGCACATGAAGGTGCTCGACAACCACTGCAGGCACGGCGGTGATTTCGCTCTGGAAGCTCGGGAGCATACACAGACAGCTTTGGAGGCGCTGAAAAAGCAGGTGCCGAGGGCGCTGCGCAATTTTGGCAATGGTATCGGTGATTGTCCGTCCTGCGGAAGAGGTCTGGATGACAATACGAAGCATTGCGACGATTGCGACCAGCTCATTAGTCCGTTTTTGTCCTACTGCGTATCAAAGCGTTGCGCCGAATGTAAGCATAATAACAGCGACAAGGTTTGTGACCTCTACGCCGACAAGGTGGACGAGATACGCAGGATCCATGAGGAGGCTGGAAATGACAGATAACGAGATTATCAAGGCTTTGGAGTGCTGCGCTCGGCTAAACAAAAAATGTAATAAATGCCCGTTGCTGAATGATGGTGCGGTATCCGAACATTGCATTAGCGTTATTCGTTGCGAGGTTCTTGACTTAATCAAGCGACAGCAGGCAAAGATTGCAGAATTACACGAAATAAACGAGGGCCTCGCTATGAGCCTTTTGTGTGATGTAGTAAACAAAGACCCCGATTTGAAAAAAGAGATCGTGGCGACCGCCGAATATAATGCAATAACAGAATTTGCGGAAAGACTTCATAAGAAAGCCGATGTATATGATGACGGCGACACTTGGTTTTACTTCGTTGATCCTGATGAGATAGATAATCTCGTGGAAGAAATGGCGGGTGTAGAATGAGCAAATTCGACTATGACGCCTTTATCGGCGATGAATACCGAATCGCCGTAAGCAAGGAGCGGTACACCAATGAGCAAGCCGCCGAGATCGCAAAGCGTGAGCTGATGGCAGACAGCGTTGAATATGAGCCTGATATCGGCTGGGTGTATTACGGCTTCGGCACGAACTATGACGGCGAGAACTATCACGGATGGTGGCTCGTGAGGGATAAGCCGAAAAGAGGATGCCCTGTGTGGGTGTTCAGGGAAAAAGGAGCGTGATGCCTATGTATGACCTGATAACAGACATTGACCCTCTCGACCTGCTCGCCATCATCGGGATAGTCGCAGCTATCCTTATCGCACTGCACATTGATGGAAAGGAGTAGCCATGAACGACAACTACAAGATACCGCCGAACGTTTATCGGGAGCTGAAATACCTCTGCTTACAGTACGAGGACATGCGCCGTGAGATAGCAGGCTGCTACGGAATATCGGCAGTTTCCTGCGACAGCGTCGGCGGCAGCAGCATCAGCGACCCTACAGCTGCGAGAGCAGAAAAGGCTATGCGGCTGTCCGCTGATGTGGACAAGATAGACGAGGCGCTACGGCTTGCCGCTGATGAGCCGGTGCGCTCCTGCATCAGGCGTGCGGTCACCTGCGGTCTGAAGTACGAGCATCTCGGCGCTGTCCCGATGGGCAGACGGCAGTTCTATGAAGCTCGCAGGAGATTCTTCTATTTGCTTAAGCTGCTGAAAAAAGGGTAACCAAACGCAGTATAAACATGCTATAATGAGTACAGTGAATAATATACAGGGCGGACAGACATGTCCGCCTTTTCTGGTAGGTGGTGAAGGTGAGTGAAAAGAATCTGATAGTTCCAAGCTCGGAGAAAGCTCGGGAATACGGTAGAAAGGGCGGTATCAGGTCAGGCGAAGCACGCCGCCGCAGAAAAGCTCTTAAAACGCTGATGAACGACCTGCTTCAAAGCGAGGTGTTCGATACAGATATCTACAACAATACGACCGCTATCGGCTTTTCCCCCGAGGATATGAGCTACGGTGCGGCTATAGTTGCGGCAATGGTCAGGGAGGCTGCAAACGGCAATGTAAAGGCTTTCAATGCTATCACTGACCTTGTCGGCGAGGGCAGCAGCGGTGAGAAC
>JAGAKC010000479.1 GCA_017848155.1 Oscillospiraceae bacterium
TCCGTCCACAAAGGGAGATGTCATGTATACTCCCGAGAAGATAAACGAGGTGTACGGTGTAACTCCCCGTGAGATGCTTGAGGTAAAGACGCTGATGGGCGACAGCTCCGATAATATCCCCGGCGTTGCGGGTATAGGCGAAAAGACCGCATTGTCGCTGATACAGAAGTTTCACACGGTGGAGTATATCTATGAAAATATCGACACGATAGATGTAACGAATGGTGTGAGGAATAAGCTGCATAACGGCAGGGAGAGTGCGGAGCTGAGCCGTAGGCTCGCCGAGATAGAGCTTCACGCACCCGTGTCGGAGGAGCTGCAGCAATACAGAAAGAGCGAGGGCGACAGGGCGGCAGCGGCAGGAATACTGACCGAGCTTGAAATGTTCTCGATACTGAAAAAGCTGGAGCTTGACGGAGTAGAAGCGAAGCTGCCCGAGAAAAAGGCAGATGCAGCGGCAGCTGTCCCTGAAAAAAAGTCCGCACCTGTCCCTGCATTTGAAGAAAATGCATACGAGGTGGCGCTGCTTGACGGCGAGGTGCTGGTCTACAAAAACGGCAGGAAGATGGACGGCGATGCGGCGGCGCTGCTGGCAGATGATGTGCCGAAGCGCACGGCTGATGCAAAGGCGCTGTACAGATACTGCATGCAGAATGGTATAGAGCTGCGTAATGTGGTGTTTGACACAACGCTTGCTGCATATCTTCTGAATGTAAATGCAAACGACTATTCCATAGACCGCCTTTGTGCGGAGTATGGTGTGCCGTATGACGAGGCAAGGCTTGGTCAGTCGCTGTTTCTGCTGAATAAGGAGCTTTTTGCACGCATCCATCAGCAGGAAATGTACGGTGTGCTGGCGGATATCGAGATACCTCTTGCAGAGGTGCTGTCCTCGATGGAGCTTGACGGCATTGCAATGGACATGGCGGCGCTTGCTGACTTCGGAGAGCAGCTGAAGCCGCAGATAGAGGATATTCAGCAGCAGGTGTACTCGCTTGCGGGGCATGATTTCAATATCGGCTCGCCGAAGCAGCTGAGCGTAGTGCTTTTTGAGGAGCTTTCACTGCCCTCGGGCAAGAAGCGCAAGACGGGATATTCGACCGATGCGGAAACGCTGGAGGGGCTTTCTGACAAGCACCCGATAATTCCGCTGATACTTGAATACCGCACGCTCACAAAGCTGTTCAACACCTACGTAAAGGGACTGCAGGGTGCGGTATCTCCCGACGGACGTATGCACACCACATTCAGGCAGACCGAAACTCGTACAGGACGTATATCCTCGGTAGAGCCTAATATACAGAATATCCCCGTAAGGACGGAGCTTGGCAGAAACTTCCGCCGATTCTTTGTTGCGTCGGAGGGAAAGACGCTTATAGATGCGGACTACAGTCAGATAGAGCTCAGGGTGCTTGCGCACCTCGCTGATGATGATACCATGATAAGGACATTCTGCGAGGACGGCGACATACATGCACAGACAGCGGCAAGCGTATTCGGGCAGCCGCCTGAGTGGGTGGATGAGGACATGCGCCGCAAAGCGAAAGCGGTCAACTTCGGTATAGTATACGGCATAGGAGCGTTTTCGCTGTCCAAAGATATCGGTGCGACCGTTAAGGAAGCGCAGCAGTATATAGATGATTATCTCACTCATTTTTCGGGAGTGAGGGAGTATATGTCGGGGGTCACTGCTTCTGCGGAAAAGGACGGATATGCCGTTACGATGTTCGGCAGACGAAGATTCATTCCCGAGATATTGTCCTCAAACAAGGTGGTAAAGGCACTCGGAAAGAGGATAGCGATGAACACTCCGATACAGGGGACGGCTGCTGATATAATCAAGATAGCTATGGTGAGAGTATACAGGCGGCTTAAGCAGGAGCTTCCCGAAGCCCGTCTGATACTTCAGGTGCACGATGAGCTTATCGTTGAAGCGCCGACGGAGCTTGCGCCTAATGCGGCGGTGATACTCCGCGAGGAGATGCAGGGTGCGGCAAAGCTGTCCGTGCCGCTGACCGCTGATGCTAAGGAGGGAAGGACCTGGTATGACGCTCACTGATGAACAGACAGCGCAGCTGAACGAGATAGAGCAGCTGTGCTTTCACGGCAGCTGGACAAAGGAGATGCTGCTGGAGGAGATAAACAATCCGCTTTCCGTTTTTGCTTTGGCGGAACGGGGCGGCAGAGTGGCAGGCTTTGTTATCGGCAGACTGGTCGCTGACGAGGGCGAGCTTTATCAGATAGGCGTGCACCCCGATTTCCGTAGAGGACATATTGCGGAAGGCCTGCTGGACTATTTTCACCTGACGCTGAGGGACAAGGGAGCGGCGTGCTGCTTCCTTGAGGTGCGCAGCAGAAATGCACCTGCGATCTCCCTGTATGAAAAGAGCGGCTATGAAAGGATATCGCTGCGCAAAGGCTATTATGCAGATGACGATGCGGTGATATACAGAAAAGAGCTATAAAGAACAAACTCCCTGAGGGTAGATCCCTCAGGGAGTTTTGATATGCCGTTAAGCGTAGGTGCTGAAAAGAGCGCCGATGTTGTAGGAGTAAGCCTGAGTGCTTGCAGCGGTGTAGCTGAATACTCCCGAGCTTCCTGACAGACGGCTTATCTGCTCGGCCTTCTGGGCGGTCTTTTCAGAAAAGCCCATGTCGCCGAATGTGGTGCGCAGGTCAGTTGCGGATATCTGCGACATGTAGTCCTTATTAAAGGAGAGCTTGTTGTCGCTGCCCACTTCGATACCGACTCTGCCGAGAGCGCCTGAATACACCTTTGCGGTGTTGACCATGATAACGCCCTTCTGAAGTACATTATTGTTGTCGGAATCGCCCACCTTTTCGATAAAGGTGTTGTAATCCTTGACGAACTTTTCAATGTGCTTCTGTGCGGCTTCGGTGTCGTATTCCTTGTCGCCGTAGCGCAGGGAGCCTGCGAATGCGGAGAGCGCATCGGCAGAGTAGCGCACATCAGAAGAAGCCTGCTTCAGGGTGACTTCCTTTTCGGCGGATTCCTCATCCTTTATGCCCATTACGGATTTGTACAGCTTGTCATACTCAGACTTGACATAGCCGTCGTAATCCTTGGTTATGTTTTCCCAAAGCTCATCATAGGACTTTACGGAGCTTGCGGAAAAGCTGTTTTTGGTAAAAAGATTAGAGGATTGTGCGCCGAATCTGGTGGTCATTTCCGCCATTCTGAACTGGATATTCGCCATGTTACCTATTGATGCCATAGTTTACACCTCCTTATCAGTGTGGTAGTATGTATTTTTACTTAATTAGTATCTTGTATTTAATCTCCTGTGCATTGAAAACAAGCGAGAAGATGCCAGATGTAAGGAAGGTCAGCCGCAGGCGTACTTTGTGTAAGTCAGTGCTGATGTGATACCACAGGTGGTATCTTTTTTCCGTCCTGTTTTCAGAACTCCGCACCTTACTGCACGCTGAAAACAAGCGAGAAGATGCCAGATGCAAGGAAGGTCAGCCGCAGGCGTACTTTGTGTACGTCAAGGCTGACGTGACGCCGCAGATGGCGTCTTATCGTTTGTTTTCCTTAGCCTACACCGTAGGTCTTTCTATACTCCTTCATCTTGTCAACGTATTCAGCGCCGGGGATAACACCCTTTTCAAGTGCGTCGATAATATCGTTGATAGTAACGATGGAATATACCTTAACTCCGAATTCCTCATATACCTCCTGCACTGCGGACTTGTCAGAGGTAAGACCCTTTTCCATGCGGTCAACAGTGATGACCATGCCCTGCAGGTCGATGTCAGCAGCACCTGTGAGCTTGGGAAGTACCTCTCTCAGAGCCTTTCCGCTGGTCATAACGTCCTCGATGATGACCACCTTTTCGCCGTTTTCAAGGTTCTTTCCGACGAACATTCCGCCCTCGCCGTGGTCCTTGATCTCCTTGCGGTCAAAGCAGTAGTTTACATCCATGCCGTTGCCGTCGGCGGAGTTTTCCCCGTTGACAATGACAAGATCCGCTCCGTACTGCTGACGCAGCTTCATGAGCCTGCCGCCCGCGGAAAGGTAATCCGTTCCGTCCCGGCCTACAACGTCTCCGATGCAAAGTATTCTGATCATGATTGTTACAAGACTTTCTGTAAATTTATTTTGTGTGCGGATGCCCGCAATGAAAGAAGACCCGTGATACCGCGGATTGCCGCGTAGGCACGAGTCACATTTGTATTGCAGTGGAGTTCCCGCAGGGAGCCCCGGTATAACGCCTTGGCAGCAGGTTCAGGGGGAATAATACCGAAAATCACCGTTTGAAATGGCGTTTCCGGCATTATTTTCGGATGAATCCGCCCGGACTTAATATGTGATGCCGCGTCTGCGTCTGTTGTAGTCGCTCTTGGGATTGACGATTTCACGCCAGTCAAGGTCGCCGTGATCCAGCGCGCAGATCAGAACTTCCGCTGTGGCAATGTTGGTCGCTACGGGAACATTGTGGACATCGCACATTCTCAGAAGATTGGATTCGTTTTCGTCCAGTACATGGTTGGGTGTGGTGCTTCTGAAGAACAGGAGCACGTCAATCTCGTTGTAGGAGATCCGGGACGCAATCTGCTGTTCGCCGCCGTGAGACCCGGAAAGGAGTTTTTCGATTTCCAGCCCCGTCGCTTCCTGAACATACTTGCCGGTAACGCTTGTTGCACAAATGTTGTGCTTGGACAGGATTCCGCAGTATGCAATACAGAACTGTGTCATCAATTCTTTTTTCGTGTCATCCGCAATCAGTGCAATATCCATGGTGTTTCGCTTCCTTTCATAATGCTGTATATATTAAATTTTTGCCTGAACTGTGTTGTTTACAGAATCCGGCTCCGCTTCCGCCCGTATCTGCCCATTCCCGTGAACAGCGGCACATTTTCTCCCGAAAGCCGCCCGGCAATGTTCCGGTACGCCGCGCGCGAAATGCATTTTCTGTCCGGCAGAAGTCCGTTTTCCTGCCGCAGGACCAGCCGCCTGTCATAAGGCACCACACCGGCGCATTTCAGCGTACTCCGGTCGATCATCTCGATCACCCCGGCACGCTGGCCCTTCGCCGCCGCCTGCGCATCAAAGCTGCATACGATCAGCCGCTGGTTCTTAATTCCTATCTTTTCCATCTGGAACGCCGTGTATTCAGCCGCACGGATGGAAGTATGGCTCTGTTCCGCCGTAATCAGCACCGTGGTCAGCGTATCCGCCATTCCCCCGGCACAGGTCACGCCCCCGCCGCTGGATGTATCGACGATCAGAACGTCCCGGGGAACACGCTCCGCCAGCTGCATGACGGCTTCTCCCGCCAGCTGCTCCAGATGACGTCCCGTTTTCTCAAAGGCTTCTTCATCCTGAAACAGATGGGGCGCCGCGCAGAATCCGAGATCCGGATATTCCGCAAAGGGATGCAGTACCGCATCCTCTCCGTTCACTCTGCCGAGAATCACGTCGCCGAGATTGTAGAGCACCTCGGAATCGTCTCCGCAAAGCAGATCCAGACTCCTTGACGAAATGTCGCAGTCCACAAGAAGAACACTTTTCCCCATGTCTGAAAAGGCCAGCGCCAGTCCCAGTGCGGTTGTGCTTTTTCCGACGCCGCCTTTGGCCGACGCAACCAGTATTCTGTCGTTTCTGCTCATCTCCGCAATCACAGTCTTTCCGTCTCTCCGTTTCAAGCCCGCAGTAAAAAAAGAAGCGCTTCCTTCGTCCCGGAAATCCCCGCCTGCTGTCCGGTGCGTATTCCGCCTGTACGGCTATACATTCTGAACATACGGCTCTTTCAGTAAATGTTCACAACAATATACCGGATTCCGAATTCCGGTCGGGTTCGGACACTCCGGTCTGCGATTTCCGAAGCCAAAATGAGGGCTTGTACAAATTATACCACTAAAATGTATATATTGTCAATAGCACACAGGGATTTTTTTACTCCACTTTGTTCAATCAATGCAAAATATACACGGTATCTGCAATTATGAACTCAAAGTTACAAGCAAGTGACTATTTTAACCATCGGTTCTGCGACGGTTATTATCCGTCACTTTACAGCACCATTCACAAATCTGAAAAAGACGGATTCCGCCGATTTCCGGCCGATTCCGTCTTTTTTTCGATAATTATATTCCTTTTTCTCTTTTCCAGAGGGCGAGTCCTTCCTTTCCCTCGGGGGTAACGGGACGGAGCCATTTCGCACTGCGGAAGTGGCGGATGCAGAGGATGGATTTGATCACGTCCTCGCAGACATACATGACAGCAAACACCGCCGGGAACGGGAGCTTCAGCCAGAAAGCCGCGATCAGGGTTGCGGGAAGGGAAATGCCGTACAGACAGATCATGTCATAGAACACGCCCGTCACGGTATCGCCCCCGGACCGGAACACGCCCACAATCTGGATATAGGGGACGTTTCTGAGGGCAACTTCCAGACCGTAGACCACAAGAAGCCATTCCGCCGTGTGCAGCACCGATGCGGAAATGTTGCCGCTCAGGTTGAACACGCTGACAAGGACGCTCCGGAAGGGGATGATCAGGCAGCCGAGACCGACGCCCACAAGGGGAATGAGCACGGCAAAACGGCGTGCATCCTGGAAGGAGCGCTCGATTTTGCCGGCACCCACGGACTTGCCCACCATGACGCAGCAGGCATTGCACAGACCCACAAAGAAGGCAAAGGCTATGTTTTCAAAGGTACGGACAATGGTGACCGCCTCATAGTTTTCGTAGCCCAGCGCGCCGAAGATGGCGTTGAAGCAGAAGGTTCCCAGCCCCCACAGGGATTCGTTGAACATAACGGGCAGGGCCTTCCGGTAGAAAAGAAGCAGACTTTCCTTTGTGAAGCGGAAGATTTCGCGGAACGGAGCATACAGAATGTTGCCCTTTCTGAGGGATAAAACAAGCAGCAGGAGAGCACCCGTCCAGGAAGAAATCACCGTAGCGAGAGCCGCCCCCCGGATTCCCAGGGCGGGAATGCCGAAGCCGCCGAAGATGAGAAGATAGTTGAGACCCGCATTTTCAAAGGTGGTGATCAGCGCCACATACATGGGCAGTCTGACCTGAGCCGTACTGCGGAGAACGGAGCTCCACACGCCGGAAATCACCACGGCGAAGTAGGAGAAGCCGGCAATCCGGAGATACGCCACGCCCTCTGCAATCACGGCTTCCTCATCACCGAAAATCCGCATGACAAGGGAGGGGAAAAAGCAGGCGGCGGCCATGAACAGCGCCCCCAGCAGAAAGCCGGAGAACAGGGCGATGCCCGACGTGCGGTGGATACCCTTCCGGTCGTCCACGCCGAAATACTGGGATATAAAGATAGCGGCGCCGGAGCTGACGCCGAAGAGGAAAATATTGAGAAGCCAGCTCCACTGACCCGCCATACCGGTCGCAGCGAGGGAGATGTCCCCGAGCATACTGACCATGAGGGTATCCACAAGGGAAAAGGAGCTGGTGAGCATATTCTGAAACGCAATGGGGAGCGCAAGACGGAGGGTCACCCGCCAGAAGTTTCTGTCTCCCACATATTTTGTCAAATTCAATGGTATATACCGTTCCTTCCGGATAGATTCGCCATACACTATACCACATTCCGCAGGAA
>JAGAKC010000480.1 GCA_017848155.1 Oscillospiraceae bacterium
AGATATTGCCTTTTCGGAACGCTCAAAAAACATATCTATGATAGTAATATCCTCCATTACCATACCCCCTTGTTTTTATCCTCTACTTAGTATAACATTATTTAACGGAAAAAGTTTCATTTTTTACTAAAAATAGTTTTTTACAATTTTACAACAGCATTTTTATAGTATTCTGCCTTATGGGACTGTATAATATAATCATAAATCACAATTTTTACGGGAGGTTTCTATGAAAGCATTATTTATCGGCGGTACAGGTACTATAAGTATGGGCATAACAAAACAGCTTGCGGAAAATAAGGACTGGGAGCTTTATCTTTTTAACCGAGGCTCAAGAACAGAAGAACTGCCCGAAAATATAAAGGTAATAAACGGCGACATCAATAACGAGGCTGAGGCAGAAAAGCTTCTCGGAGACCTTCGCTTTGATACCGTATGCGACTTTATCGGCTTCGTCCCCTCACAGCTCGAGAGAGACTACCGTCTTTTAAAAGACAGAACAAAGCAGTTTATGTATATAAGCTCTGCCTCTGCATATCAGAAACCCCTTTCAGATTACAGAATTACAGAAGGAACACCTCTTGCAAACCCTTACTGGGAGTATTCACGCAACAAGATCGCATGTGAAGAATATCTGATGAAGATGTATCGTGAGAATGGATTTCCTGTTACCATCATACGTCCCAGCCATACCTATGATGAGCGTTCAGTACCGCTGGGAGTTCATGGCGACAAGGGCAGCTGGCAGGTAGTGAAGCGCATGATGGAGGGTAAGCCTGTCATAATCCACGGCGACGGAACTACGCTCTGGACTATGACCCACAATACTGATTTTGCAAAAGGCTTTATCGGTCTGATGGGTAATATCCATGCGATAGGCGAAAGCTATCATATCACGTCGGACGAAAGTGTGACATGGAATCAGATATATAAGGCAATAGCAGATGTACTTGGAGTGGAGCTTAAGCCATATTATGTGCCCTCTGATCTTCTGCATGCAGTGGGTCATTATGACTTTGAAGGCTCTCTTATCGGAGATAAAGCAAATACAGTGGTGTTTGATAACTCGAAGCTAAAACGTGCTGTGCCGTCATTTTCTGCAACAGTACGTTTGGATCAAGGAATAAGAAGTACTCTGGAGCATGTGCTTTCCCACAAGGAGCTACAGCAGGATGATCCTGAATTTGACGAATGGTGTGACAAGGTGATAGCCGCTCTTGAAGCTGCAAAAAAGAACATTATCGGATGATAGAAACGACCGCCTCATTATTTGAGGCGGTCTTGTTTGTTATCAGTTTCTTGCAATGCTATATGCGCTGAATTTACCTGCCTGTGCTCTGAGCTTGAAATAAGCCTCGCCGTTGTGCGTGTAGAGTGGCTCGATGCGGCGGCTGTCAGACAGGGATGTGATATACTTTGCATCCTTTATGCACACTGTGATATCGCTGTCATAGGTGTCGTTGTCGACGTAGGGATATATTACAAATGCGTCATTGTCATAGTGGAAGATACTTATCTGACCCTTTGCTTCGAGTCTGACACCGTTGAAGCAAAGCTCCCTTCTCATTCTGGAAAGAACAGTCTGGGGCAGGTGCTTTATATCTGAAAAAGCGTCAGGGAGTACCATAGTGTACATCTGTCCCTTGCCGTAGGTGTCCCTTGCAAGCAGCGTACATGCATCCTCTTCGCATATAGCTTTGCATATTGCTCCCCATGTGGAGTTATTGCGGAATTCCATCACGGGAACAGTCAGCTTCTTCTGTGAGCATTCTCTCTCCCAGCGGTCGTGGAAGAACGAATTTTCTGCGCAGAAAGAATCCGTGGACATACGGCGGTCACGGTATCTTACAGAGGTGATTCGCTCAATGCCCTTTCCGAGCGTAGCCTTTACAAATCCTGCGGTCACAACAGCCTTTCCGCCCTCTGCAACATATTTTTCGAGCTTGTCTATGATATCTGTGTCATATGCAGAGGATGCAGTAAGCAGCATAACAGGTGCATCGTTCTCGAAATCAGGTGTGGGGAGTATGGGGAAGCCGTTCATACCCAGATAGTCATGAACATTATCCTCACCCTGAGAAGCATCAGGAACATAGCAGGGGACACCGACAGGGCTACC